>JAJZZT010000561.1 GCA_021797415.1 Bacillota bacterium | reverse complement strand
TTCGCACCGTACCAACCCGCTCGATCGTCGTGACCAGGCCCTGACCCTCCGCCTCCTTGATCGCGCGGTACGCCGTTCCTTCGCTGACCGACAGGTGTTTGGCGATCTGGCGCACAGAGATGCGCCTGCCGACAGGCAGTGTCTCGATATGTTGCAGAATTTGATCGTGTTTGGTCGACATGGCGTCCCGCCCTCTTGTGTCATCAAACTATTATACGACAGGGAGACAGCTTGACGACAGACAACCTTTTCTGTATTAGAGGTTGTTCAAAAAGAGGTCGAACTCTCCGGCGCCGGCGGAGTCATCGCCAGAAATGCTCCTTCGCGCACCCAAAAACGCACGCTCGGGGACATGGGATAAAGTCCACTGCACATTCGGTTTATCCCATGTCCCATTGCACTGCGCGGTGTTCACTGCGGCGCTTCGCCACGCGCGGAGAACGTCCGCGCATAGGCCGTCAATTCCACGGTCATCTCGTAGCGCATCATCGGTGTGATGAGGTAAACGCCGTTGAACCACTCCGCCGCCGCGTCGATCAGTTCGCGCGCCAGCGCCACCCCTTCCTCCCGTGCGCGCGCACCCTTGAACCGCGCCATTCGCGCGCGCGCTTCGTCGGTCAGCCGGATGCCGGGCACCTCGTTGTGCAAAAACTCGGCGTTGCGCGAACTGAGCAGCGGCATGACGCCGGCAAACACAGGAGCCGGAATATGGCGTGTCGCCTCGCGCAAAACAGCAAACATGGCGGGATCGAAGATCGGCTGTGTCATGATGAAATCCGCGCCCGCCTCAACCTTCCGCTCCAGGCGCGCAATCGCCTTGTCAAGGTGGCGCACGTGCGGATTGAACGCCGCGCCCACGGCAAAATGCGCCCGCTTGGCAAGCGTGCGTCCGGAAAATGCGACGCCCTCATTCAACTGTTTCACCATGCGGATCATGTCAAATGAGGACACATCGTAAACGGATGTGGCGCCGGGATAATCTCCGAAGCGCGACGGATCGCCCGTCACGACGAGCACCTGGTGGATGCCGAGCGCGTGCAGGCCGAGCAGATGCGACTGCTGGCCGAGCAGATTGCGGTCGCGACACGCGATGTGCAAAAGCGGCTCCACCCCGTGTTGCTTCATGAGCGCGCCGAGCGCCATATTGCTCATCCGCATGATGGCCAGAGAATTGTCCGCCAGCGTCACCGCGTGCGCGCCGGCATCGCGCAGCGCCCGCGCGCCCTCCAGAAAGCTGTCGGGCGACAGGTCCTTGGGCGGATCGAGTTCCACGATCACCGCGCGCTCGCCGCGTCGGACTCTTTCATGCACGTACGCCGGTCGCACCAGCGCCGCCCGCCCTTTTCCGTCTCCCGCCTCCGGTACGTGTTCACGCGCTCCGTCCCGCCCGATTTCAAGCACCGCTTCCCGCGCCACGGCGGTCGGTTCCGGGCACAGCGGGGCAAGGCCGCGCACGGCGTCCGCCATCTGCCGGATGTGCTCCGGCGTGGTCCCGCAACAACCGCCCACGATGCGCACGCCGAGATCGCGGAAAACGCCTGCCGCGCGGCCGAAGTACTCCGGTTCCGCCGCATACGCGTACCGCCCGTCCGTTACGCTGAGCAATCCCGCGTTTGGCAACGCGGACAGCCGCATGGACGGCTGCAGTGCGGCTGTCGCAAAAGCCCTCTCCATATCGGCGGGGCCAAGCCGGCAATTCAGTCCGACAACCGTCGCTCCCTCCTCGATGAGCCGGGTGAAGGCGTCGCCGACCGCCACTCCGTCGCGCGTGACCGTCAGATCCACCAGGGCCAGTTGCGCGATCAACGGACGGTCTGTCAATCTGCGCGCCGCCCGGACCACCGTGCGCAGTTCCTCCAGATCGTAGAACGTCTCGAACAAAAGACAGTCCGGATCTTCCGCGAGCAGTTCCGCGATCTGTTCTTCGTACGCGGCGCGCAGTTCATCCGAGATGCCGAACGTCGGCCGCATGCCGCGCGCAGAACCAACCGTGCCCGCCACGTACGCATCCCCGCCGGCTGCCCGGCGCGCCGCCAGCACGCCGGCCCGGTTGATCGCGGACACCTGGTCTTCCAGCCCGTAGCGGGCGAGACCCGCCCGGTTGGCGCCGAACGTGTTCGTCTCAAGCAGTCGCGCCCCTGCGGCATAGTAGGCCTGATGCACATCCGTCACGACATCCCGACCGGTGATATTCAGTTCTTCATAGCAGACTCCGACGGGCACGCCGAGTCGGTACAGCTCTGTCGCCATCGCGCCGTCCGCGACGAGTACGGCGCGATCCAAGTACTTTAGCAGAGGTTCTCTCGCCATCATCTCACCACCTGACCCAACGATCTTGCAGAGATATTCTGCCATCCATCATATGTCTATCTATCTTTAAAATGTCTTCTGCCAGCCGTCGTCATCCCCCGGGGACATGGCAGGGCGCCGACCGGCAAATTTTCATCCTGCCGATGGTGGCGCGACCGCGCCATGGGGACCCAGCTTATAGATAGCTTAGACGTTGGACGCGCGCTGCACAACCGGCAACCGGCGCAAACCCGCATCACCGGACAAACAGCGAGAGCCCCGTCTTGACGGCTAGAATCAGGGCAACCGCGACAAACAGCGGGCGAATCAGCGGAACCCCCCGCCTGACCGCGAGGCGCGAGCCTGCGCGCGCGCCGACGAGCATCCCGACCGCCATGGGCATCCCCGCGACAGCCGCCACTTTGCCTCGGAACGCAAACAACAGGAGAGCCGCGGCGTTGCTGGTAAAATTGAGCATGCGCCCATTGCCCGCCGCCGTGATGAAATCAAAGCGAAAGAGCGAGAGAAAGGCGAATAACAAGAAAGACCCTGTTCCGGGTCCGATGAAGCCGTCGTAGAAACCGAGGCCGAAAGCGAGGGGAATCGCCAGGAAAACGGTTCCGCGCGTGACGCCCGGAAATTGATTTTGCCGCCCCAGCTCGCGCCGCAACAGCGTCAGGATGGCGATCCCGAGGATCACGATAAATATGATGAATTTCAGGTACGCCTGATCGACGTAAAGCACGCTGTCCGCGCCGATCAACGCCCCGACAAACGTGGCCGGAATCATGAAAGACAGCAGCCGCCGCTCGACGTGCCCCGAACGCACGTACGCGACCGTGCTGACCGAGGAGGCGAATGTCCCGGCAAACTTGTTGGTTCCCAGGGCCATGTACGGCGGCAGGCCGGCCCACAGCAGAGCGGGCAGCGTGACCACGCCGCCCCCGCCGACGATCGAATCAAACAGGCCCGCGATAAAACCGCTCACAAACAGTGCCGCGGCAACCCACCACACGTCATGCAAGCATGTCGTCCTCCACTGCGAAGAAAATGGCGCCAGGTAATACAGGCCGGGGACAAAATACCCCCCGGTGCGTACAAACATCCCATTTTTTGAACAGGCAACTTAGGACGTTGTCCGAAAGGGACCTTTATCACTGCCATCGCGCGGCCTGTCCGTCGCCCACACGGGCGGATCGCGCGCAATCTCCACACCGCGCGCGTTGATCACCCAGATTTCTTCATCAAAGACGACATCCCACGAATCGGCGGAGGCGTGCTCCCCGGCCAGAGCCGACAGGTCAAGCCGCAGGCGGACACCATCCGATTCGACGCCCGGCAGGCCTTCCACGGCGCGCCGCACAAGCTGCCCAAGCAAAGCGGTGGGAATCGGAACCCACCACGCGGCCGTGACTTCCATCAGCAGACGGTTATCCTCCATGGCACACTTGACCTTCACCGCCGCCGTGCCAAACGGCGTCGTGAGGTCCGTCTCCGCCCCCCAGTCGTGCAGGCGCAGGCCGCGCACAGCGTAGCCCCTTGGCACGAGATGATTCATCTCATCCTCGATGTCTTCCTGCGCCGCGACAAGCGACAGGCATGAAAACCGCATACGCCGCCCCCGCCTTCATCCGCACACAGCGCGATCACTTGCCCTGCGCGGCCAGTTTTGCCCTGATCTCCTCAAGTTCGGCGATGTTCGTCTCCAGCTTCGCCTTCTGCTCCACAATCATGTCAAGATTGGAGCGCAGGCTCGCGAGACTCTTGTCGACCTCGTCGATCATCAAGGACAGTTCATCCGCACCCACCTGCTCCAGTCCGGAGAGCACCTTGTACAGTTTCAGGCCGGACAGCGCCGCGGTTGTCACCACATTGGACGCAGCGAACGCGATGCCCGGAAGGGCGGCGCGCACGCCGGCGCTGCCCATGCTCGCAAGCCGGCTCATCGTCCTGCCCGCCGTGGAACCTCGGCGGCGCAAGAATTGTTGCAGGTCCTCTTCCTTGATCATGTACTGCCCCGTCTGGTCATTCGCCCTGAGCTGGCCCGTGCGGATCCAGCGGCGCACCGTCTCCTCCGATACGCGCAACCGGTAGGCCACTTCAAATGTCGTGAATTCCACGCGATCTCCTCCTTCACAGGTCCATTCGGACAGGGACTTGATGATAGATGTCCCTTCTGCTCCCCATTGTATGCACACACACACACACACGTCAACGCACACGCGAAAATGGGCGTGAAGGATGGAAATTCGCCTCGACCGCACAGGTACTCACGCGATTTTGTTTATCACATGTCCCCCAGCGGCACGCGGACCACGGCGAGCGGACCGCTGCCGTCCACCTCCACCGACTCCCCTGGCTCCAGAACAAACGAATCGAATTCCCTCCGTGGCGGCGCGGCGCCATCTGCCGCCGGTCCCACCCCGTCGGCGAGACTGATCAGGCAGACCGCCTCGCCCGGCCGTGCGTCGATCGTCTGTAGACCGTCCACTTCCAGAAGGGAAAAGCGGAAATGGTCGTTCGCCTCGCACAGCGCCTCTTCTCCGCC
>JAJZZT010000548.1 GCA_021797415.1 Bacillota bacterium | reverse complement strand
CGTCGCCTCAGACCGCTCGCCGCGTTCTCCCGGCCCGCCCGACGCCGCCTCAACCCGTGCGCCGCGGCGCGATGACTGTCCCGACGCGCCATACCCTCTGCGCCCCTCCGGCCTGCTCCGCCTGCCGTCCGGCTCGCCGCGTTCTCCCGGCCCGCCCGACGCCGCGTCAACCCGTGCGCCGCGATCCGTCGGTCTGCTCCGTCTGCCGCCGGCTGACCCGCCGCGATCCGCCGACCCGTACTGTTCGCCATTGCCCAACTCGCCGCGCATTGCGCGCCGGCTTCCCGTCGTTTCAGCCTGAGCACCGCGCCGCGCCACCCGGCCTGATGCGGCATATCCGCCCCGCCCCGCCGCCCGTCTGTTCGCCATGGGACACCTCCGATTCCATATTCCTGCCGTCCTGCCGCCAGCCCTTACTGTTCAGGCGTTCCCGATGCTCCATCCCGTTTTATCGCAGGCGTCTCGCTCAACAATACTCCCATCATTTCATCCAGGCGCTCCCGCTTGCCGGAAAGATACAGGTAGCCGAGCAACGCTTCAAGACCGGTGCTGAGCCGATACTCGCCCACCGTGGCGCTGCGGGGAACCGAGGCTGATTTTGCGTTGCGGCCGCGCATGACCACACTGTGTTCCCGCTCCGTCAGAAGCGGGAACACCCGCGACAGCCTGTCCGCCTGTCCGCCGGCCTGCACATAGCGCACCGCCATGCCGTGCAGGCGCCGGGGGCGCCGCTCTCCGCGCTCAACCAGCATCTGGCGCACCGCGAGTTCCCACACGGCGTCTCCCACATAAGCGAGCGCAAGCGGCGAAACCTGAAAAGCCCGTTCCTCCCGATCGCGGTCATCCATCACTGGGCGCGCCGCCAGCGCACACCCTGCGCCGTATCCTCAAGCTCGATGCCCAATTGCCGCAGCCGCTCGCGAATGCGATCCGCGGCCGCAAAGTCGCGCGCCTTGCGCAGTGCGGTGCGTTCCGCCACCATTTGCTCCACGTCCTCATCCAAAATGTCGGCGGCGCGCGGCGAAAAGCCGAACAACTCCAGCCAGTCGTCCAATTTTCCCCGCCACGTCCGCAATCCCGCCTTGCTGACCGTCGCGCCGCGCAGGTAGATGTTCGCGTCGCGCACCAGGTCAAACAGCGCGCCCATGGCGTCCCCCGTGTTGATGTCGTCGTCCATGGCGCGGACAAAGCGCGTCTCGTACGGCGCCAGATCCTCGGGCAACCCTTCGGGCAAGTGCGCCTCCTTCACCCGCAGTTCAAGGTGGTCGAGACAGGAGTCGATTCTTTGCAGCGCCGATACCATCTGCGCCATCACCTCCTCCGAATAATTCACCGGATTGCGGTAGTGCGACGACAGAAGGAACATACGCAACGCCCGCGGATCGTACCGCCGCACAAGATCGTGGACAAAAACACTGTTGCCGAGCGATTTCGACATCTTCTCGTTGTTGATGTTGACATAGCCGTTGTGCATGAACCAGCGCGCGAGCGGAGCGCCAAAACGCCCTTCACTCTGCGCAATCTCATTTTCATGATGAGGAAACATCAGATCGTGGCCGCCGCCGTGAATGTCGATGTGTTCGCCAAGATAGCGGTGGATCATCGCGGAACACTCGATATGCCAGCCGGGCCGCCCCTGCCCCCACGGGCTGTCCCACGCCGGTTCGCCCGACTTTGCCGCCTTCCACAGCACAAAGTCCTCCGGATGCCTTTTCCATTCGCTCACATCGACGCGGCTTCCGACCCGCAGGTCCGCGACGGTCTGTCCGGACAGCTTGCCGTAATCAGAGAAGCGCGCTGTCTCGTAAAACACGTCGCCCCCCGCCTCATAGGCGTATCCTTTGTCCACGAGTGCGGCGATAAACGCGATGATATCGTCCATGACCGCCGTGACGCGGGGATGCACATCGGCCGGTTGGATGCCGAGCGCCGCCGCGTCTTCGTAATATGTCTCAATATAGCGGGACGCAACGGCGTCGACCGTCGTTTCGAGTTCGTTTGCCCGTGCGATCAGCTTATCGTCGACATCCGTGAAATTTTGCACGAACGTTACGTCATAGCCCCTGTAGCGCAGGTATCGGCGCACCATGTCAAACACAACGAACGCGCGCGCATTTCCGATGTGAAAATAATTATATACCGTTGGACCGCACGAATACATGCGAACCCGCCTGCCATCCGCAGGCGTGAAGAGTTCCTTGCGCCCCGTCAGGCTGTTATAGAGGTGTACAGGCACGATCGCCCTCTCCTTCCCCCGGCGCCCCGCATGTCCGGACCGCCAGTTCGGCCAGTCGGCGTTCCAGTTCCTGCAATCGATCCTGCATCATGACGAGCTGTTCCGCAACCGGATCGGGCAGGTTGGTCTGATCCAGTTCATCCACCCGGCGCCCGTCCAGGACCACGACGCGGGCCGGTATCCCGACCACCGTCGCGTTTTGCGGCACGGATTTCAGCACCACGGAACCTGCGCCGATCTTCGCATAGTCACCCACTGTCAGCGACCCGAGCACCTTCGCCCCTGTCGCGATCATCACGTGGTTGCCGATGGTCGGATGCCGCTTGCCTTTCTCCTTGCCCGTACCGCCCAGCGTGACCCCCTGATACAAGACCACGTAGTCCCCGATCACGGTCGTTTCGCCAATGACCACCCCGTGGCCGTGATCGATGAACAAGCCCTTGCCGATGACCGCGCCGGGGTGAATCTCGATCCCCGTGAGAAAGCGGGCAAACTGAGAGATCACCCGGGCCGGCGTGAACCAGCCGCGGCCGTGCCATGCGTGTGAGATGCGGTACATCCATACGGCATGCAGGCCGGAGTATGTCAGAAAAACTTCCGGACGCGAACGGGCCGCCGGGTCCATCTGCATCACAATGTCGATATCTTCGCGCAGCCGCTCGAACATCACCGCCACCTCCCACCGCAGCCGAAAAAATACGTCTCCGGCCCAGCCGGAGACGGTTATTCGCCCGTATTGCCACGAAAGTACTCTTCCGGACGTCCGTGTTCACAATCGTTCCCGTTCTTCGCCGCAGCGCGCGGCTGCCACACGCAGGCATCATTGATTCCGATCATTATAGCGCGCTTTGTGCAGCCGTTCAACCGGCCGCCGTCGGTTGTGCTACCGTCGACGGCGGCCGACGGTAATGGCACCGATGAACCGGAGCCATTCTCCCGCGTGGGATCTCCACTCACGCGTCCGTCCGCGCAAACTGCAAAAGCGCGCTGTGCACCCGCTCCAACGTACGCGCACGGCCGAGCAGGACGAGCGAACGGTTCAGGTCCGCGCCGTGCAGTTGCCCGAACAAAGCGGCGCGCACAGGCATGTACAGGTCTTTGCCCTTGATTCCGAGCGCCGTCTGCACCCGTTTCAACAGGTCCTTGACGCTGTCGGCGTCCCATGACTGGGCGTTCTTTAGTTCCATAGCCAACTGGCGCAAAACGCGGGCGCTGTCCGGGAGTTCCAGCAGTTCGGCCGCGTCGCCGCAAAACTCGCGCGAGTGCCCGAGCAACGCAGCCCCGACCTGGGGGATTTCCGCCAGACAGGCCACTTTGTCGCGATACAGCGCAATCATCTCGACCATCCAGGCCGGTCCGGCCACATCCCTCATCACATCGTCAAAAGGCGCCAGGTGTTCCTTGGCCAATGGCAACAGATCCTCCGGACTTCGCTCCCGGATGTAGTGCCCGTTCATCCAGGCCAGCCGGACAGGATCAAAAAACGCGCCGCTGCGGCTCACGCGATCAAACGAAAACTGGGCGACCAGTTCATCGCGCCCCAGAACTTCCCTTTCGCCGGCGGGAGACCAGCCGAGCAGCGCAAGAAAATTGAACATCGCCTCGGGCAGATAGCCAAGCGCCCTGTACTGCTCGATGAACTGCACGATGGACTCGTCGCGTTTGCTCAACTTCCGTCCGTCGGGACCGAGGATCAGGGGCACATGCCCGAATGCCGGCGGTTCCCAGCCGAACGCCCCATAGAGATACAACTGGCGGGGCGTATTGGAGATGTGCTCCTCACCGCGAATCACGTGCGTGATCTCCATCAGGTGGTCGTCAATCACGCAGGCAAAATTGTAGGTGGGAATCCCGTTCGACTTTACAATGACAAAGTCGCCGCCTGAACCGGACGCGTCAAACGTCAGCGGACCGCGAACGAGATCCACGAATCCGATCTCCGCCCTGTCATCGGGCACATGAAAACGGACAACCGGCACTCGGCCGGCCGCGCGCATGGCCGAACGCTCTCCTTCGGAAAGGCGGCGGCACCGCCCATCGTAACGAGGCATTTCACCGGCCGCCAAAGCGGCTTCCCGCATATCCGCCAGTTCTTCCTCGGTACAATAACAGTCGTACGCGAGCCCCGCCCCCCGGAGCCGCTCGACGTATCCGGCATAGATCGGCAACCGCTCCATGCAGGTGTACGGCCCGTACGAACCACCCACCTGCACTCCCTCATCCCATTTTATGCCGAGCCAGCGCAGGCCGTCCGCAAAATCGTCGATCGCCCGGTCCACATTGCGGTCAATGTCCGTGTCCTCGATCCGCAGCATGAACACGCCGTTGTGGCGGCGCGCGAACAAATAATTGAACAGCGCCGTGCGGGCGCCGCCGATATGCAGATGTCCTGTGGGACTCGGCGCGTAGCGCAAGCGGACCGCCATCATCTCACCCCATTTTAAGAGGTTGTTCAAAAACCGGCTCTTTAGAGAGCCTGTTCAAAAAGTGGGCAGGTAAGACCCACGCAGTGCAAGGAAGCAGCCAGAAATGCGGACCGAGCGTACGTTTTCGGGTACGTGAGGGAGCATTTCTGGCGATGACGCGGCAATGCGCCGGGAAGT
>JAJZZT010000108.1 GCA_021797415.1 Bacillota bacterium | reverse complement strand
GTCGTGGCCACAATCACGCTTGGGTCCAGCGGTTCCACATAGTAACTGTGCACGAAATACGCCATCTCTCCGCCAGTCAGGCCATCCGCCAGACGGTCGCGGCGCGCGATCAAAAGATCGTTCCAGCCGACATGCGGGATCTTGAAATCACCGCGCAGACGGCGGACACGCCCCGGAATCAGATCCAGTCCCGCGTGTTCGCCGTGTTCTTCGCTCACTGAAAACAGCAGTTGCATTCCGAGACAGATGCCGAGCAGCGGCTTTCCGCTCGTTGCGCCGGCTTTCAGCGCACCGAGCAGATCCAGGCGGCGCAGGCTTTCCATGGCGTCGCCGAACGCCCCGACGCCGGGAAGGATGATGCCGTCGGCCCGGTCGAGCCACGCGCGGTCGGACGTGACGACCGTTTGCCGGCCGAGACTCTCCAGCGCCTTTTGCACACTGCGCAGATTGCCCACGCCGTAATCGACGATCGCGATCATCTCAGCTCACGCCCTCCTTCACACGGTTGCGCAATCGATCGATGAACCCGTCGACTTCCGCGGCGCGCAACTGATAGCTGCGCCGGTTCGCCACCACGCGCGTCGAGACGCGCCCCAGTTCCGCGTGCACCACGAGCCCATTTTCCCGCAGCGTCTGCCCGGTTTCCACGATGTCGACGATACAGTCGGCCAGACCCGTCAGGGGAGCCAGTTCGACGCTGCCGTGCAGGTCGATCACCTCGATCTGCCGCCCATGCTTGCGGAAAAAGTCATGCGCGTAGCGGTGGTACTTCGTGGCCACCCTGCGCACATTCGCCACCTGCACATCCGCCGGTCCCGCCACCACCAAGCGGCACACGCCGATGCCAAGGTCGAGCAGTTCGTGCACGTCGGCCTGCGCCTCGTACAGCACATCCTTGCCGACAAAACCGATGTCCGCGGCGCCATGCTCGACATACGTGGGCACATCGACGGGTTTTGCCAGCAGATAGCGGATCTCTCCCGTGCGGTCGAACACGATATACCTGCGCGTATCCAGCACGTCCTCCTCCGGGGAAAATCCTGCAGCCTCCAACATTTCCACCGTTTTGTCCAAGATGCGCCCTTTTGCCAGGGCCACGGTCAACACGGGCTATCTCCCTCCTTTTGCAGGTACTGTTCATAGAGCCGAAGCCACTTTTCATCCGCGGCCGCGCGTCCGTCGGCACCGAGCGTGACGACAGCCCCATCCGCCGCGGCGCCGGCCGTTTCCGGAGCGCCATTCCAAGCGTCGACCGCCACCGCATGGCCGCGTTCGCGCAGGAAGCGGGCAAAGCCGCAGGCCGCGGACCGAGCAGGCTCTGCATAGCAAAGCCGGACGCCGTTCGGTCGTCCAAAACGGGGTTCCACGACCGCCATCAGGCGCTCGATGTGCAGCACACAACCGGTCGCGGGAGCGGGCCTCCCGAACTGTTCGAGCAACCGGTCGTAACGCCCGCCAAAACAGATGGGATAACCGAGCAGGTCCGCATACCCTTCGATCACCACGCCCGTATAGTACTCGTGGTGAAGATACAGGCCCATGTCCAAGCGGACAAATTCGTGCACGCCATGCTCGCAAAGCGCCTCCCACAGGGCGTCGAGTTCATCACAGGCAGCGCGCGCGCCATCGTGCATTGCCGCTTCGCGAGCTGCCGCGACAGCCTCCGCGCCTCCCCGTACATGGGGCAACGCGGACAATTTTGCCAGATCCGCCTCATCGACCAGACCGCGCCCGCCGACCAAGGCCCGCCCGTACGCGACCAGGTCCTTCTCGATCAGGGCCCGGCGCAATTCCGCGCGCAGCACATCCGGCAGAGTCCGGAGCATGGATTGGACATAGCCGCTGTGTCCGACCGCCAGGCGAAACTCCCGCAGACCGAGGCGGCGCAGGGAACTGACCATGACGGCGATGACCTCCGCGTCCGCCTCGACGCCCCGCACGCCAAGCAGTTCAACGCCCGCCTGCGTGACCTCCGCCCGGTCGTGGGCCCGTCCGCCCTCGGCGCGGTACGTCTTTGCCCAGTAGCACAGCCGCAGCGGCAAAGGATCATCGCAAAGCGTCGTTGCTGCCAGCCGGGCGACCGCGGCGGTCATCTCGGGGCGCAGGGCGAGCGTTCGCCCCGTGGCGTCGAACATCCGGTACATCCGTTCCTCGTCATCCTGGTGAATTCCCTGCGCGAATGTCGCCGCGTACTCCACGACGGGCGTCTCGACAGGCAAAAACCCGAAACGGCCGAACTCGTCCATCAACTCCGCTTCCATGAAGCGGCGGTGGGCCATGTCCTCCATCACGAAATCATGCATGCCGGGAAGCCGTTCCCAGCTTCGGGACGCTCTCATTCATCCACCACCCGCACAAACTCAGCACTTGTCACTTTAGTTTGCTAATGTACTAAAGCATTTGATTGTCCCCATCCTATCATCCGATCCGCCCGCCTGTCAATCCGCCGGCGCCACATCTACCGGCGCCACATCTACCGACGCCACATCCGCCCGCCTGTCAATCCGCCGGCGCCACATCCGCCGGCGCCACATCTACCGGCGCCACATCCGCCGGCGCCACATCCGCCGACGCCACATCCGCCCGCCTGTCAATCCGCCGGCGCCACACCTACCGGCGCCGCGGCCCGGCAAACCTTCGAGGCCATTGCCGCGTAAACCTTCATACCCATCACCGCGCAAAGCTCGCCCGGCCAAGGCCGTCGGCGTTGTCGCCTACTCCCTGTCTTCTTCGCGATCCTCGACGCCGATCGTGGAAAGCAATTTTTCGGACAACTCCCGTGCAGCGTGGTATCCCATCCGCTTCAGGCGCTGATTCATCGCGGCCACCTCGATGATGATCGCCAGGTTGCGTCCGGGGCGCACCGGGACGATCAGGCTGGTCAATTCGACATCGAGAATGCGCCGCTTGGCTTCGTCCAGCCCAAGCCGGTCATAGGACCGGTCATCCTGCCAAGCCTCGAGTTCGATGATCATCTCAATCTTCTTGTGCGTCCGGATGGCGCCGGCGCCAAACAGCGTCATGGCGTTCAGGACGCCGAGGCCGCGAATCTCCAGCAGGTGCTGCAGCAGCGGCGGCGCGGAGCCGACCAGCGTGTCCTCGGATGTCTGGCGAATCTCCACGGCGTCGTCGGCGACCATCCGGTGCCCCCGTTTGAGCAGTTCCAGCGCGGTCTCGCTCTTGCCAATGCCGCTTGCGCCCGTCATCAGGATGCCGATGCCGTACACATCGACCAGCACCCCGTGGACCAGCGTCTCCGGCGCCAGGCGCAATTCGAGCAGGGTGGTCAACTGCGCGACCAACTTCGGCGTGGAAAGGGACGTGCGCAACAGCGGAACGCCCGCCTCATCCGCCAGCGCGACCAACTGCAGCGGCACCTCCAGATCGCGCGTGATGACGATGCACGGCGTATCCTTGTACGAACACAGCGCCCCCACCCGCGTGCGCAATTCCGCCTCGGACAGCGAAGACAGATAGGCGAGCTCGGTGCGCCCCATGACCTGTACCCGCTCGGCCGGATAGTGTTGCAGAAATCCCGCCAAGGCCAGTCCCGGGCGATGGATTTCCACAGATCGCACTGGCCGCGACAAGCCGTGCCGACCTACCAGAATGTCCAGCGGCAGCGCGGCGAGCAGGTCGCGGACTGTGATAAATTTACTCATTGATCCATCCCTCTTTATGGACGTGGGTGTCCCCTATGACAACCACTATACCCGAATTCGGACCGCGGCCCAACAAAAACGGAGTTTGTGGGGGAAACCGCGCGTCTCCCTCCACAAACTCCGCGTCCAGACCGTGTGCGTTTCAAACACAGGCTCTTATTGAACAGCCTCTTTAGAATACGGCCTCCTCGGTATCTTTGCGGAACAGGTGGAACTTGCTCATATCAATCGTCAACTTGAGTTCGTCGCCCACCTTCACGTCGCTGCGCGCCACGATCCGCGCATTGACCGGCTGTCCCGCCACGTCCATCAGCAGGTACATCTCGGAGCCCATATGCTCGACCACATCGACGGCCGCCGAGAAACCGCCGCCGGGATAGGTCTCCGCGAATACGGGCTCATCGTGCACATGTTCCGGACGAATGCCCAGGACGACATCCGCACCCACCACATCCGCCTTGCGCAGACCTTCGTAACGGCCCTCCGGAATATCCAGGCTCACGCCCTCCGCTTCAAACCGGATCTTTCCGCCCGTCTCCTGCAACTTGCCCGTCAAGAAGTTCATCGAGGGCGATCCGATAAAGCCCGCCACAAACAGGTTCTTCGGATAGTTGTAGATCTCCTGCGGCGTGGCCACCTGCTGGATGAATCCGTCTTTCATGACCACGATGCGGTCGCCCATCGTCATCGCTTCCGTCTGGTCGTGTGTCACATAGATGAATGTCGTCTGCAGCCGCTTGTGCAGTTTGCTGATCTCGGAACGCATCTGCACCCGCAGTTTGGCGTCCAGGTTCGACAGCGGTTCGTCCATCAAAAATGCCTGCGGCTCGCGGACGATCGCCCGTCCGAGCGCGACGCGCTGCCGCTGCCCGCCCGACAGCGCCTTCGGCTTGCGGGCGAGCAAATGCTGGATGTCGAGAATCTTGGCGGCCTCCTGCACGCGCTTGTCGATTTCGGCTTTCGGAAACCGCCGCAATTTCAGCCCGAACGCCATGTTCTGATACACGGTCATGTGGGGATACAGCGCGTAGTTCTGAAACACCATCGCGATGTCGCGATCTTTCGGCGCAACATCGTTCATGCGGCGCGAACCGATGAACAGGTCGCCGTCGGAAATCTCCTCCAGGCCCGCGATCATGCGCAGCGTCGTCGATTTGCCGCAGCCCGACGGCCCGACA
>JAJZZT010000253.1 GCA_021797415.1 Bacillota bacterium | reverse complement strand
CGCTACGTGGTGGAGGGCAGCAAGGAAGGGCTGATACCGGATCTGGAGGAGGCCCTGCGGCAGTATGCGCCCCTGGACGTGATCAACGGACCGCTGATGAACGGCATGGCGGAAGTGGGCCGTCTGTTCAACAACAATGAGCTGATCGTCGCGGAAGTGCTGCAGAGCGCCGAGGTGATGAAGGCGTCCGTGTCGTTTCTGGAACCGCACATGGAACGGTCCGGCGCCGCGAACAAGGGCACGATCCTGCTCGCCACGGTGAAAGGCGACGTGCATGACATCGGAAAGAATCTCGTTGAGATCATTCTCTCGAACAATGGATTCAAAGTGATCAATCTCGGCATCAAGGTGCCGCCCGATCAGTTGATCGAGGCGTTCCGGCGCGAACGGCCCGACGCCATCGGCCTGTCGGGCCTGCTCGTGAAATCCGCGCAGCAGATGGTCGTGACGGCGCAGGATCTGAAAAACGCCGGCATCGACGTACCGCTGCTCGTCGGGGGGGCCGCGCTGACGAAAAAGTTCACCAGCCTGCGCATCGCGCCGGAATACGGGGGGCTTGTCCTGTACGCCAAGGACGCGATGGATGGGCTCGACATCGCCAACCGGCTCAATCAACCGGAGTTTCGCGCCAGGATCGTGCAGGAGTTGCGCGACGCCGTCCACTCGGACGTGATGCCTTCCGGCGGCAGGCAGGGAGACGGGGAAAGCGGCGGTGAGGCGCGGTCGGACGTGTCGCGCGCGGCGCCCGTATTCGTTCCGCCCGACTTTGACCGCCACGTGCTGCGCGATTACCCGCTTCGTTTCATTGAGCCGTATCTCAATTGGCAGATGCTGATGGGCAAACACATGGGCTTTCGCGGAAATGTGGAAAAGAAACTGGCGGAGAGCGACGAGAAGGCGCTCGAACTCAGGGCGGTCTTTGACCGGTTGTTGCAGGAGGCCGCGCGCGACGGGATCATCCGCGCCAACGCCGTGTACCGCTTTTTCCCGGCGCAGGCGAGCGGAAACCGGGTGACGGTGTATGACCCGGACGATCTGTCGCGCGTCCTGGAGACGTTCGACTTTCCGCGCCAGAGCGGCGATTCGCGCCTGTGCCTGGCGGATTTCCTGCGCGAGCGAGACGGCGGGATCATGGATTACGTCGCCTTTTTCAATGTCACGACAGGCCGCGGGGTGCGGGAATTGTCCGAACGCTGGAAGGCGGAAGGAGACTATGTCCGGTCGTACGGCCTGCAGGCGTTGGCCCTGGAACTGGCGGAGGCGTTCGCGGAGCGGCTGCATCACATGCTGCGCGACATCTGGGGCTTTCCCGACCCGCCCGGCATGACGATGCGGGAGCGCTACATCGCCCGCTATCAGGGATTGCGCGTGTCTTTTGGCTACCCGGCCTGTCCGAATATCGAAGACCAGGGACAACTGTTCCGCCTGCTCCAGCCGGAGGATATCGGCGTGGAACTGACGGAGGGCTTCATGATGGAACCGGAGGCGTCCGTGTCGGCCATGGTGTTCTCCCATCCTGAAGCGCGTTATTTTAATGTGGCGGACGCGCGCGGCGTGTGATGGAGGCGTAGGCGATGATGATCGGGATCGGTTTTGGCAACTGGTGGCAGAGCCTGCTCATGTTCGCCGGCACGGGCCTGGCGAGTTATCTGCTGTACCGGGCCGTGCGAGGATCGGTTGCCCGCGTTGCCCGGCCGTCTTCGAGAGCGCGGTTGCGCGAGCAGATGTACGAACAGCGCAGGCGGGCGCGCGCGCTCGCACGGGAATATGACCTGACAGACGAGGAGATCGAACGCCGGATCGATACGATCTGCGATTCACAGAACGGACCGGACGACGGCGGGAAAGACGGGAGATGACGGGATGGGCGCCGTGGTCGTCACCGGCGGATCGCGCGGGTTTGGTTATGCCCTGGCGCTGGCGTTTCTTGAACAGGGGCGCGATGTGCTTCTGTGCGGCAGGGATGCCGCACGCATCGGGAGCGCTGTTTCCTGCCTGTCGACTCTGCCGGATGCGCGTGGCCGCGTGGCCGGCCTGGTCTGCGACATTCGCGACAAGGCGGCGATCCAGGCGGTCTGGGACGAGGCGGTCGCCCGGTTTGGCGGAGTGGACATCTGGGTGAACAACGCGGGGGTGCGCCAGTCGGGCGAGGCGCTCTGCGAACTGGATGAGGAGGATGTCGAACAGGTCGTGCGGACGAATCTGCTCGGCGTCATCTTCGGGTCGCAGGTTGCCATGACCGGCATGCTGCGCCAGGGTGGCGGGCAGATCTTCAACGTGGAGGGGTTTGGCGGCAACGGCATGTTTCGCCGGGGACTGAATCTGTATGGCACGTCGAAGCGCGCGGTCGTTCATTTCACCAGGGCCTTGGCGCGCGAGGCCGTCGGTACGCCGGTGCAGGTCGGCCTGCTGCGGCCGGGAATGATGGTGACGGATCTGCTGCGCGATTCTTCCGGCAAATTTCCCGAGACGGAGCAGTTTCGTACGGCCCTGCGCATCGTGGGCGACAGGCCGCTTCCGGTGGCGCGCCACATGGTGCGGCGGATGGCGGCCAACCGAAAAAACGGCGCGCATTTTGTCTGGCTGACGCGCTGGCGCGTCGGGTGGCGCCTGCTCCAATACCCCTTTGTCCGGCGCGATCTCGGGGAGCGGTGATAAAGTCCGCGGCGCAGGCGCGGTGGTTCCACATAGTGTGCCCGAGGCCGCGATTGGACACTGTACATACCTTTGCGCCTTCGCCAATTGGGATTGTCACTGCTCCCCTATAAGAGGTTGTTCGAAAAGGAGGGCAGAACTCCCCGGCGCATTGCCGCGTCATCAAAAATCATCAAAAATCACCCTGTCAAAAAATCACCCTGTCAAAAAATCACCCTGTCAAAAAATCACCCTGTCAAAAAATCACCCTGTCAAAAAATCACCCTTGACATGAAGAGTTGACGGTGCTATATTAACTTCTGTGCTTGGTGGCTATGGCGGAGGGGAAACACCCGTTTCCATCCCGAACACGACGGTTAAGCCCTCCAGCGCCGATGGTACTTGGACCGCAGGGTCCCGGGAGAGTAAGTCGTTGCCAGGCGGAGATCAGGCTCCCATCGCAAGATGGGAGCCTGATCTATTTCTGATTTCAGGTATCGCGTTTGAGGCGCAGTCAAACGCGATACCTGTTGTTGCCCGCCTGCAAAAACATGGTTTACCCGAAAGCGTCATAAAGTCCCGCGCTTCAGCGCTGGGGATATAAGGCTTGCCGTGAGACGGGTTTTTGGTATCATTCTCTCGACTTGGTGCGCCGACTCTGTGTCGGAATTGCGGAGCCGCATCTGCGGGCGGCACCAGGCGAAATGAATTCGCGAGTGATGGGCATTGTCCATCTCCTCTGGAATCATCCAGAGTCAGAGCGAATCACCTGCGGCCGGGACAATCGGCAATTATGCCAAATAAGGAATTAAGGCCCAGGATGTTGTAGCGGCGGCAGTCGCGCCGTCTGTTGCGCGGCCGGTCGGCATTTGTTATACTCTTGCCAACGGCATTGCAGGACAGGAGTACCATTTAGGCCGTGGCGCAGAGAGCGCACCCCGCGATGTTCGCGGCTGGGAGGGTGCGCGCACGAAGGGAATGGGAAGCGGGTCCGAAGGCCGCGCGAGGGGATCGCGCCGGGAGCTGCCCGTTAACGCGCATAAAAGTGATGCCGTGACGGCATAATAAGGGTGGTACCGCGTGAGCGTCTCACGTCCCTTTTGGGCGGGAGGCTTTTTTATTTTATCGGGGAGGGTTCCGATTTGAAGGGCAGTGAGATTCGCCGGAAATACGTGGAGTTTTTCCGCGACAAGGGGCACGACATCGTTCCGAGCGCGAGCCTGGTGCCGCGGGAGGACGCGTCGCTTTTGTGGATCAACAGCGGCATGGCGCCGCTCAAAAAGTATTTTGACGGGCGTGTCGTCCCGACGAATCCGCGCCTGGTGAACAGTCAGAAATGCATCCGCACGAACGATATCGAAAATGTGGGAAAGACGGCCCGGCATCATACCTTCTTTGAGATGCTGGGCAACTTCTCGATCGGCGATTATTTCAAGCGTGAAGCGATTCACTGGGCGTGGGAATTTCTCACCGGGCATCTGCGCATGGAACCCGGCCGGCTGTCGGTCACCATCCACCCGGAGGATGACGAGGCGCACCAGATCTGGCTGCGCGAGATCGGTGTGCCGGAAGCGCGTATCCTGCGACTGGAGGAAAATTTCTGGGATATCGGCGAAGGGCCGTGCGGACCGAATTCAGAGATCTTCTATGATCGCGGGGCGCATGTCGGGTGCGGACGTCCGGAATGCGACGCGAGTTGCGACTGCGACAGGCATCTGGAGATCTGGAATCTGGTGTTCAGCCAATACAATCACAATCCGGACGGTTCCTATACGCCATTGCCGAAGAAGAATATCGACACGGGCATGGGGCTTGAAAGGACGGCCATGGTCCTGCAGGAGGTTGCGACCAACTATGACACGGACCTGATTCTGCCCATCATCCTTGCGGCCGCCGGGCATATGGGCGTGACGTACGGCGGGGACGGCGGGACGGATGTCGCGCTGCGGGTGATTGCCGATCATTCGCGTGCGGTGACGTTCGCCATCGCCGACGGCGTGCTGCCCGGGAATGAAGGAAGAGGCTACGTGATCCGGCGCTTGTTGCGGCGCGCTGTGCGCTACGGCAAGCAGCGGGGAGTGACAAAGCCGTTTTTGTTCCGGTTGGCCGCAGTTGTGGCGGAGATCATGGCGGGCGATTATCCGGACGTGAACAACGGGCTGGGGCACATCGCAGATGTGATCCGCGCGGAAGAAGAACGGTTTCACGAGACAC
>JAJZZT010000528.1 GCA_021797415.1 Bacillota bacterium | reverse complement strand
CGGCAACAGCGGCGGCCCGCTTTTGAACATCGCCGGGCAGGTGATCGGGATCAACAGTTCGAAGATCGTCGCGAAGGGATTCTCGGGGATGGGGTTTGCCATCCCGATCAATGAGGTCAAACTGATCGCGGGCCAGATCCTTGCCACAGGCCATGCCGATCATCCCGCGATCGGCGTGGAGGTCATGGATCTGTCGCAGGTGCCGCAGCAGTACCAGCCGAACGTTCCGGTCAACAACGGCGTCTACATCGCGAAAGTCACCAGCGCGGCGGCAAAGGCGGCGGGACTTCAGCGCGGCGACGTGATCGTGGGGATTGACGGACATTCCATCAGCGGGGTCTCCGCGCTGCAGACGGAGCTCTGGACTCACTTCAAGCCGGGTGATGTCGTGACGATCACGGTCTACCGCGGCCAGAAGAAACTGAACATGACCGTGAAACTGGGGCTTCTGCCTCCACCTCCGTCGCCATCGACCCAACAGCAGGGTAGCCTTTCGCCGTTTGGCGGCGGCAGCAGCAGTGGCGGCGGCAACAGTGGCGGCAGCAGCAGCGGTGGCAACAGCTACGTCATCCCCTGAGCAGCAGGTGTCTGACAGAGGCATTTTCAGGACGGGAGCATGTTGCCGGTGAAATTGGCGGTGGTCGCGGTCGGGCGACTTAAGGAGAAATTTTGGCGTGAAGCGGAGGAAGAATACCGGAAACGGATTCTTCCTCACGCTTCTCTTTTCGTTGAGGAAGTGGCGGAGGAGGCTGATGCGGGAGACGTTTCGCGCATATTGGCAACAGAAGGCGGGCGGATTGCGGCCCGCCTGCGGGAACGAGATTACGTCGTCGCGCTGGACGCGGGCGGGCGGCGCTTCTCCTCTCCGGCGTTTGCCGCAAAATTGGCGGACGTGGCAGGATTCGGGCACGGTCGAATCGTATTTATTATCGGTGGTTCGCGCGGTCTGGCGGAGGACATCTTAAAACGGGCGAATCTGCGATTGTCGTTTTCCGATTTTACGTTTCCACACCAGATGATGCGTATCATCTTATTGGAGCAGGTGTACCGCGCCTTCTCCATCATGGCGGGAGCGAAATACCACAAGTGAATGGAGGATGCTGGATGAAAACGGATGAACGGGTGGCTGCGTTTCGCGCCTACCTGAAAAGAATCGAGAATTTCAACAGCGCCGTCGCACTTTTGCATTGGGACAAACGCACGTACATACCGCGAAAAGGAGTGGACGCCCGCTCGGAGGTGCTCGGGATGCTGGCGACGGAAGCGCATCTGCATACGGTGTCGGACAAAATGAAGGGATTCCTGGAGGAGTTGCTCCCGCTGTCCACCGAACTTGACCCGGTGACGGTGCGCGCGCTGCACCAGTGCAAGAAGGACTACGATCGCTCGGTGAAGATTCCCGTCAAGCGCCATGAGGAGTTCATGGTACTGACCTCCAAGGCGGAGGCGGTGTGGGAGGATGCGCGGGCGCGGTCCGATTTTGCGCTGTTCGCGCCCTACCTGGCAAAAGTGGTCGATATGGTGCGGGAGTTTGCCGATTACTGGGGATATGAGCGGCATCCGTACGACGCGCTGCTCGATTTATACGAGCCGGGCATGACGGTCGCCACGCTCGACCCCTTGTTCACCGATTTGCGAAGGCAGACGGTGGATCTGTTGCGCCGGATTCAGGCTGTCCCGCAGATCGACGGTTCCATGCTGCACAGGCGATTTGCGCCGGATAAACAAAGGAGGATCTGCGAATACATCCTGCGGGAGATGGGGTATGATCTGCAAGCCGGACGCCTCGACGAAACCGCGCATCCGTTTGAGACGACGATCGGCTACGGCGACGTGCGCGTGACGACGCGGTTCGTTACGGATTTTCTCAATACCGCGCTGTTTGGCACGATTCATGAAGGCGGGCACGCGCTGTACGAGCAGAACATTGCCGGCGAATTGCGCGGCACACTGCTGCACAAGGGCATATCCATGGGAATTCACGAATCGCAGTCGCGCTTTTGGGAGAACATCGTCGGCCGCAGCCGGGAATTTTGGGAGCGTTACTATGCGCCCTTGCAAGACGTGTTCCGGGAAGAGTTGGCGGATGTCGATGCCGAGCGGTTTTACCGCGCTGTCAATATCGTCGGCCCGTCGCTCATCCGCGTGGAGGCGGATGAGCTCACGTACAACCTGCACATCATGATCCGCTACGAAATCGAGAAGGGGTTTTTGCAGGGCGATATCTCTGTGCGGGATCTGCCTGGACTCTGGCGCGAAAAGATGCGTGATTATATCGGGATTGAACCGGAGAATGACGCCGTGGGCGTATTGCAGGACGTACACTGGTCAGGCGGCGATCTTGGCTATTTCCCGTCCTATGCGCTCGGCAATATGTACGCGGCCCAGTTCACGGAAGCAATGGAGCGTGATCTCCCCGCATGGCGCGAATCCGTCCGGGCGGGCAGGCTGGATGAATTGAAAGAATGGCTCGCCACGCGAATCCACCGTCACGGCAGCATGCTCGATCCGGCCGACCTGCTTCGTTCTGTCACAAATGAGAGACTTTCATCGCGCGCGCTGATGGATTACTTGACAAAAAAGTACGTCGCACTGTACGAACTGTGATCATACCAGGTGCGTGCGCATCGTCTGCGCAGTGGACTTTAGTCCATGTCCCCCTGGCCGTCTCCGGGGAGTGACACAATTTCCCATATGGTCTGCACCGCAATCGCGTCGTCCACGTAGCCGACGGGAAACTCACTATCCGGAATGATGTCCGTCTCCAGAATGAAGTACAGCAGGGCGCTCCCCGCAAGCGACCGCCTGTGCAACGGCGCCGTCTCATCCACCGCAATACAGTGAAGCGCGCGCACCTGCGACAGAAACTGTCCATGAGCTCCGCTTTGCCGCAACTTCTCGGCCGTGCGCTCCATGATCAGCGTGCGGCCTTGTTCTGTTCCGGCCAGAATCTGGTACTCCAGCAGGGCGTCGGCCAGCCGGTCGAGGCGTTCGGTCAGGGAGGTGGCTGTTCGCCGGATGGCCGTGTTCAGACGATGGGATTCTCCCGTATCCGTCGCTCGGCTCACTTTGCCTGCGGGCGATCCGGCGATGTCGAACCCGGCCGCCTCGATCGCGCGCGTGAGCGGGATCTCAAGCGCTCTGGCGATTCGTTCAAGATGTGGGAGTGTCGGCTGCTGTTTGGCCGAATTGATCCGCGACAGGGTCGCGGGGTCGATCCCCGTCGCTTTTCCCAGGCTGCGGAGCGACATGCCGTGTTCTGTCAATCGGTCTTTGAGCCATTTCCCGAACGGCGCTTTTGCCACGGTTCCCAACTCCCTTCAAACATAGACTATGTTGATGAAATCTCAACAATCGCTTCTTGGAAAGGCACTTTCCGCAGTCCCTCCGAGTACTGTTTATCGTGCCGGCGCAATGAGCGGGCACCGGGTTGCGCAAAGCGGGGGGATTCCATGCGCGTGAAGGAAAGGGAAGCGGCCCCGTCGGGCGAACTTGCCACACGGCAGACATCATCCTGGCCAGGCAGGCGGGTGGTCATCTATCTGAACGCGATGTGGCTTCTGATGGGACCGGGGATCATCGCCATGATCGGCGACAACGATGCGGGCGGCGTGATCAGCTATGCCGCCACGGGCGCGGCGTTTGGCGCGGGATTCTTCGTCCTGATCGCCATTTTGCTGATCCCTGTCACCTATACGGTGCAGGAGATGGCGATGAGACTGTCGGCGGTCAGCAGGCAACCCTTTCCGTCGCTCGTCTTTAGCCATTTCGGCAGGATGTGGGGCGTGCTGTCGCTGCTGGCGCTGTTTGCGGAAAATCTGTTGACGTTGATGACCGAATACATCGGCATGGGCGCCGGACTCATGGTGCTGGGACTGCCCTTCTGGCTCGCCGATCTCGTGTGCGCCGCCCTGGTGATCGGGTTCGCGCTGTGGGGAAAATACTGGACAAAAGAGCGTCTGGCGCTCGGTGTCGGCGCGCTCAACATGGTGTTTATCGTATTGGCCGTCTGGATGCGCGGCCGCGCATCCGCGGCGCCTGTTTCGCTGTTGCAGGTCGTCCATGGGCACGGCTCTCTGTTCACGCTGTTTTTTATCATCGCCACGGTGGGCAATGCGGTGGCGCCGTGGATGATCTTCTTTCAGGGGTCGGCCGTGATAGACAAAGGAATGACGCATCAGGACCTGCATTTTGGCCGGTTGGACACGGCGTTGGGAAGTGTCTTTCAGGCGGCCATCGCGGTCGCCATCATCCTCTGCGGCGCCACGCTGTACACAGGGCTGGGAAGCGTCCCGGCATTGGCGGGGCCGGGCGCCATGCTGCAGGGATTTTTGCAGCGCGACGGGGTGCTGGTGCGCGACCTGTTCGCGCTTGGCATGGTCAACGCCGGGTTTCTCGCGGCCATCACCATTTCTCTGTCGACTTCGTGGACATTCGCCACGGTGTTTGGCTTTGCGCACAGTCTGGACGACAGGCTGCGGCAGGCGCCCAAATTTTACGCCCTGTACGCAGGCGGTCTCGCGTTTGCGGCGCTGCTCGTGCTGCTGCCGAATTTGCCGCTCACCTTTCTTGCCGTGTTCACACAGGCGATCGCGGCGGTGCTCATGATCCCGCTGCTGATCTTTCTTGGCAGGTTGACATCGCGCCGGGAACTCATGGGAGAACACCAGAATACTCTGGTCGCGCGGATCAGAGTGTGGACGGTCATCGCGCTGATGGTGGGACTGAGCGTGCTGTTGCTGACCGAGTGGCTGCCGACATTCCGCCTGTGAGGCAGAGTTCCGCTTCTATACGACACCATCGCCTTCCTGCGGCCATATAGTGTAGCGTCCCCGGAATGTGTGCCGGAGACGGCC
>JAJZZT010000230.1 GCA_021797415.1 Bacillota bacterium | reverse complement strand
TCCATTCCGCTGAGCAGGCGCTCTGATTCCCGATATCGCGTTTGAGGCATCAATCAAAGGCGATATCTACGGACACGCGCCTGCCGGAAATCGGGGGATTCCATGTCGACAGGGAGACATGGGATCCATTCCGCTGAGCAGGCGCTCTGATTCCCGATATCGCGTTTGAGGCATCAATCAAAGGCGATATCTACGGACACGCGCCTGCCGGAAATCGGGGGATTCCATGTCGACAGGGAGACATGGAATCCATTCCACTGTGCAGCTGTCCGCCTGACGACTCGGCGAAAATGGGTGGTATTGTTGAATGTGGCCAAGTGGAGCCGTCTGGTGGGCGTGATGGCCTTGACAGCGGCTGTGACGGTGTCCGGGTTGAAGTGGGCGGGCGCCGATTTCTCCCCTCTGGCGGGCAATCCGGCATACAAACAGTTTGTCGATGTGTATGGGCTGCTGTCGCGGGACTACTACCGGTCGGTCGACTCCAATGAATTGATAGCCGGCGCCATCCACGGCATGGTGGATTCGCTCGGCGACCCGTTTTCCCTGTACATGAATCCGGTGATGGCCGCGCGTTTCCGGGAAATGGTCACCTCCCAGTTTCACGGAATCGGCGCGGTGATCTCCATCGCAAACGGCCAGTTGGTGATCAGTTCCGTCCTGCCCGGATCACCCGCCCAGAAAGTCGGCATCAGGCCAGGGGACGTGATTCTGAAAATTGACGGGCGAAGGACGGCCAATATGTCGGTGGAGCAGGCGGTCGAACTGGTGCGCGGACGCCTGGGCACGTCTGTCGCCGTGGAGCTGGCGCGCGGGAATGAAAAGCTCGTGGTCCATCCTGTGCGCGCGCGGGTGCACCAGTCCACTGTCTACGCGCGCATGTTGCAGGACCATATCGGATACCTGCTGATCACCCAGTTCAGCCAGGATACCGCGGCGGTCTTCCGGCGCGATCTGGACATCCTCCGGGCTCAGGGCGCGCGCGCGCTCGTGATCGATGTGCGGCAGGATCCGGGCGGTCTGCTGCAAAGCGTCGCACAGATCGCCGGCGCACTGTTGCCAAAAGGAGCTCCCATTGCGCAGATCGCCCTGCGCGACGGACGGCGGCAGGTGATCCGCTCGACGGGACCCGGAATCAGTTTGCCGATGGTGTGCCTGATCGACCAGGGGAGCGCAAGCGCGGCGGAAGTTCTGGCGGCCGCACTGTCTCAGTCCGGACACGTTCCGCTCATCGGCGAACGGTCCTACGGCAAGGGGACGGTTCAGGAGACGGAAGACTTTGCGGACGGATCGAGTCTCAAGATGACGGTGGCCCGCTGGCTGACGCCAAACGGAGAATGGGTGCACAAACGCGGTCTCGCACCCCGGCTGGCCGTTCCCACGCCTTCCTTCTTTCACCTGCCGCCGTTGCCGATGACGGCGCGCCGGCCGCTTGAGCAAAACAGCAACTCGGTCAGCGTCGCCGTGCTACAGCGGATGCTCCTCGCTCTCGGATACGATCCGGGGCGCACGGACGGCTACTTCGGCGTGGAAACGGAGCGCGCGGTGGCCGCGTTCCAGAGGATTCACAAGTTGCCCGCCACGGGCAGGGTGGACGCCGCCACGGCCTACGTGCTGAATGTTGCGCTCCTGGCTTTGCGCGAGCGGACCGATCCGCCGCTCACGGCCGCGATCGGCTACCTGGAAAGCCGCCTTTCATGAGTCGGGAAATTCCCGTGAACGGCAGGAGGCGGGGGATGGATGTCGAAATGAACAAGACGATCCCTCCCGTCGACTGGAAGGAAGATGGAATTGACTCTCTTTTGGCAGGCGGCCGCAGGCTACGGCGCCCTCGCGCGATCGCCATGGATTTACCTTGCCATGGTGCTTTTGGTCTGGCTGCAGTACAAGCGGATCCAGCGCGTCGAACGCGCGTCGTTCGGTATGCGCGTCACGTCCGTCCTGCGCGAGTGGCTGGCGTCGTTGGCGTTCGCGCTGCTTGCCGGCATCGTGTTGACGGCGGGTTTGTTGGCCTTGGGCGTTGTGATCGACAGGTACGATGCGCTGTGGATGTGGGGCGTGCTCGGCGTCCTGGCGCTGATCGACATGCGTTACGCTTGCGTGGCGTACGCCGCCTCCGTGCTTGCGCTGGCTCATGTGGCGGCGGCGGCGTATGCGGGGCACGGGGGCCGACTCTGGGGACCTCTGGCCACACTGCCTTTTGTCCACGGCCGTTCCTTGCTTTTCTTGGCAGGCGTGTTGCACATCGCGGAAGGGGTGCTGGTGCTGTTCTCCGGCCATCGCGGCGCGAGCCCGCTCTTTGTGCGCAGCCGGCGCGGACAGACTGTGGGCGCCTATATCCTTCAGAAATTCTGGCCTGTGCCGCTGGTCCTGCTCACGGCGACGGGGACGCCGCTGCCTTTCCCTGCGTTGATCGGCTTTGGCGGGATGGCGGTCGGTTCTTTGCCGCGCGCCGTGAGCCGCAGAACGGGAATGGCGGTGATTCTGTACGGCGCCCTGGTCACGGCGCTTGCGCTCCTGTCGCTCTGGCGGCCCTGGGTTCTGGCGGTGTCCGCGATATTGGCGTTCACGGCGCACGGGATGCTGTACGCGGCCATCCAGCGGCGGGAATGGGAGGAAAAAAGCCCGCTCTTTGTCCGTCCTGCGCGGGGCGTTCGCATTCTCGCGGTCATTGCGGGGAGCCCGGCGCACGCCATGGGACTGCAACCGGGCGAAGTGTTGCGCAGGATCGGCGCCACGCCGGTCAACAGTTCATACGATATCCATTTTGCGATCGATCAGAATCCGGCTTATGTAAAGATGGAAGTGCTGGATGAGCGCAAGGAGGCGCGCTTTGTCGGGATGCCTGTCTACCATCGGGATCCGCACCAGCTCGGCATCATCGCCGTGCCGGATGAAAGGGCCCATGCGTACATGGAAGTGCACAGTGTGCGCGTCATGCAGTGGCTGTGGCGCTGGTGGCGCGTTCGCAAACCGGCGTTTCGCTCGGAGAGGTGATCTCAGATGTCGCCGCTTATCATCCGATGGGGTGGTTATATCAATATAAATGAGGAGTATAGACTTGATGGATTTGACGACACTCTTGGGATTGTTGCTTGGCGTGTTCTCGCTCATCGTGGCCTTTGTCATGGAGGGCGGGTCGGTTGGCGCGCTGCTGGGGCTGTCCGCCGGGATCATCGTGTTTGGCGGAACGATCGGCGCGACGATCATCTCATTTCCGCCGGATCAATTGAAATCCGTCGGGGCGTTGTTGCGCGTTGCATTCTTCGGCAAATCGACCGACGCCAGGGGCACGATCGATGAACTTGCAGAATTGGCGGCGCTGGCTAGGCGAGAGGGGATCCTCTCCCTTGAGGAACGGGTGGAGCAGTACGAGGACCCGTTTTTCCGCAACGGCGTGCAGATGATCGTCGACGGGGTCGATCCCGGACTGGTGCGCAGCGTACTGGAGACGGACATCCAGTTTGTGGAGAACCGTCATGAAGCGGGTGCGGCGATCTTCGAAGCGGCGGGCGGATTTGCGCCCACCATGGGCATTATCGGGACGGTCATGGGATTGATCCACGTGCTCGGCAATCTGTCCAATGTGAGCCGGCTCGGCCCGCTGATTGCAACGGCGTTCATCGCGACCCTGTACGGCGTGGGAAGCGCGAATCTCATATGGCTGCCGATCGCAAGCAAGCTGAAGCAGCGCTCCAAACAGGAATTGCTTGTGAAAGAATTGATCATGGAGGGGATTGTGTCGATCCAGGCGGGCGAGAATCCGCTCATCCTGCGGCAGAAGCTGGCCGTCTTTCTTGCGCCCCGCGAGCGAGCTCCCAGGGATGAACCATCCGCGCAGACTCCCAGGGACGAGTCTCAGCAGGTTCAGGCAGGCGCCGACAACGCATAGGGTACGGAACCGGAGTTTCAATCGAACGTATGGTCGCACATAGATCGTATATAATGGAGGAGTACGAGTGGGATAAAGGAGTGTGGAGACGTGCACTCTGTTTTGCCGGGTCATTTTCAGTTGGAAGCCGAATACAGACCGACGGGGGACCAACCGCTGGCGATCGAGCGACTGGTCGACGGCATCAGGGGGAACAGCCGGTTCCAGACGCTGCTCGGCGTCACGGGTTCGGGCAAGACTTTCACCATCGCAAACGTCGTGGCCGAGGTGGACAGGCCGACGCTCGTGATCGCGCACAACAAGACGCTGGCCGCCCAGTTGACCTCGGAATTCAAGGAATTTTTTCCGCACAACGCGGTCGAGTACTTCGTCAGCTACTATGATTATTATCAGCCGGAGGCGTATATTCCGCAGTCGGACACGTTTATCGAAAAGGATGCGAAGATCAACGACGAGATCGACAAACTCAGGCACGCCGCGACGAGCGCGCTGATCGAGCGCAACGACGTCCTGGTCGTGGCGAGTGTGTCGAGCATCTTCGGTCTGGGCAATCCGGACCGCTACCGGGAGAATGTGCTGTCGTTGCGCACCGGTTCCGAACGGCCGCGCAACGAAGTGCTGCGCAGGCTTGTGGACATGCAGTACGACCGGAACGACGTCAATTTTGTCCGCGGCACTTTTCGCGTGCGCGGCGATGTGCTGGAGATCGTTCCCGCTTCGCGCGGGGAGCAGGCGATCCGCGTGGAGTTTTTCGGCGATGAGGTGGAACGGATCACGGAGATCGACATCGTGTCCGGCGAAGTGCTCGGACGGCGAGAGCATGTGGCGATCTTTCCGGCGTCACACTTTGTCTCTTCAGGGGAGACGATCGCGCGCGCCATCACGGATATCCGTGCGGAACTTGCCGAACGCTTGGCCGAACTGCGGTCGCGGGGCAAGTTGCTTGAGGCGCAGCGGCTTGAACAGCGGACGAACTACGATATTG
>JAJZZT010000428.1 GCA_021797415.1 Bacillota bacterium | reverse complement strand
TTTCGACAGGCGCGCGTGCGCGCGCCTCGACGATAAACGCGGCAATTCTTGCCGCCCAGCGTTCCTCGCCGTAATCGCGGAGGATGCGCGCCAGTTCAACGGCAGAAGAGTCCCGCAAAAAATCGGCCGCCGTCCGGCGCTGCGAGCGGTCCATGCGCATATCGAGCGGGGCGTCCGCACGGTAGGTGAACCCCCGTTTCTCGTCGTCCAGTTGCGGCGACGACACCCCGAGGTCGCACACCAGCCCGTCCACCTGCGCCACGCCCGCTTCTTGCAGGTGCTGCGCCAGATCGCGAAAATCTCCCCGAACGAGCCTGACCCGTCCGCGTTCTGCGCCGAGCCAGCTTTGCGTGTGAGCGATCGCCCGTTCGTCGCGATCCACGGCGATCACTCGCCCACAAGGCGCGCTTTGCGCAAGCAACTCCCGTACATGGCCGCCGCCGCCGAGCGTGGCGTCCACGTAAACACCGTCCGTTACGGGGCAAAGGGCGCGCACCGCCGCTTGCCGCATGACTGTCACATGAAAGAACTCCCCGGACTCCGGCACGGTCACCCTCCGTCATTACAGATCGAGATCCACCAGACCCGCGGCCACCTCGCCAAACGATTCGGCCGCGCTATCCGAATAAGTTTTCCAGGTTTGCGCATCCCAAATCTCCACCCGGTTCCCCACTCCGATGACAGAACAGTCCTGGCGGATCCCGGCGTATTCGCGAAGATTGGCCGGAATCACCGTACGCCCTTGCCTGTCCAATTCACAATCCGACGCGCCGCTGAAAAACAGGCGCAGGAACTGTCGCGCATCCCCTCTGGCCAGAGGCAGGGCGCGCAGTTTCTCGCTCAACGCCTCCCAGTCCTTATGCGGGTAGACAAACAGGCACCTATCCAAGCCCCGGGTGATCACAAACGGAGCATCCAGGCCCTCGCGAAACTTCGCCGGCAGCGTCAGGCGAGCCTTGTCGTCGAGGCTGTGCTGAAACTCCCCCATGAACAAGCGCATCACCCCGCCGGCCAAAAATCCCCCACTTTACCCCACTTCTCACCACTCTGGTACACATAATTCGCGCCAACAAGAAAAAATCCTGCCTCCTTTACAGGAAGACAGGATTTTTTCTTGCAAGGCACCCGTCGGTTTCACGGACCGAGGGAAAGCTTCAGATCCATTCCAGCACGATCACGTCGTTCCATTCCGGAGGAGGATCGATCCGCGCCATGTCGGCCATCCAGCCGAGGCCGTACTTACTGATCAACGACAGCGGCGACAGCGTCCGCTCCTGCTCTTGCGAATCGGGCGCAAGCCAGGCGCAAAGCGCGCTGATAGCCCGCAGATCCTGCTCATGACGCAGACGCAGCGCGCGGTCCGCGCGCGCGCGCAGGCGGCGCAGATCGTCCCGCACCGCGTGCTCCGCCCGCTTGACCGCATGGGTCAAGGTCGGGTCGATAGCCGTGAAAAACGGTGTGTGCTCCTGCACCACGCGCTCTGCCGCAAACTCCATCGCCGCGATCACATGATCGACTGACGGTTCCGTCTTCCGGCTCAACCAGTCGCGCACGGGATCACATGCCAGCACATCGTCCATCGACAGCCCGTACTTCTCCATCGATCGCGCGGTCGGCCGCGGGATGGCCAGCGCCCGCGTCCGCAGAGCCAGCGGCGGCGTGTGCCGTCCGGCAGCCGCGAAGATGTCCGCCATCATGCCGTGATACGCGATCTCGGCGGCTCCTCCCACGTACCCCACGACCGGGAGGAGAAAATCCTGTACGACAGGGCGATACAGCACGCCCGCCGAGAAGTCCTCCGGAGATCGCTGCAGGCGGCGCTCCAGTTCGCGGCGCGTATAGTGGCTCCTTGTTCCGCGCAGCGTGAACCGGTCCGGCGCCGCCGGATCAAAATCGAGCGGCGTTCGTCTGCCTTCCTCGATCACGTACAACAGGCTGTGGTGCTGGTGCACCTCGACCTGCGGGTCATACCCGAGCGCGGCGACCCGCGCCGCGCCGGACAGCGCCGCATCCCGGAACTGCGCCGGATCGGCCAGCACCCGGGAAAACGCCTCGCGCGCCATGACGCGCAGCGGGCGCGTCATGGGATTCACGAACAACAGCGGGGTGTCGCGCAACCAGCGCGCCAGCAGACGGGCAAAAAAATCGGCCATATTGTCTGTTGCGGCGTGCGCCTCGCGGATATCCTCCAGGATATCGCTACGGTACATCCCATCCGGCAGACGCAGCGCCAGTTCCTCCAGCAAGCGCTGCATCTCCTCGTTCCCGATGGCGTGGCGGCCGACAGGAACGCGCAACAAAGGTCTGTCGCGCAGCACCGCGCGCGCCACCTCTCCCGTGCCGCAGACATACCAAGCGGAAGCCACCTCGTCAAAATCGTGGTCTTCAGCAGCCACCCAGAACACGGGGATCACCGGCCGGCCCAGCTGTTCACTGAGCCGGCGCGCCTGCGCGGCCGCCGACAGCGCTTTGTACACCGTGTAGAGCGGACCGGTGAACAGTCCCGCCTGCTGGCCGGTGACCACCGCGACGGATTGCGGATCTGCCAGCAGTCGCAACAACTCCCGCACGCCCGGCGAGATACCCGTGACTGCTTCCATGTACCCTTCGATAGCGGCGACGAGACTCTCCCGCCCGGCCGGATCGTGCAGTCCGTCCAGTTCCGCGATCCGCCGTCTCGCCACATCCGGATTCAGCGCGCCGTATGAATACAGGGACAACGCCTTAGCGTCTCCCCGGAGATACGCGTCCGCAAGGGCGTTTCCCGTATCTCTTCTCATGTATGAAAGCTTCATCACGCCTGATCCTCTCACCGTGTGTCCGCTGCTTCCACCTCGCCAAATCACAACAATGCACGGTAAAACTATACACAACGCCGCTTCAAAAAGTAAAGCGCCCTGGTTCGTGCCGCCGTTCCCTCCAGTTTGCGCCCGACGCCACCCGCGATCGTCCTGTGGTATGATCATCGACGACCGCGTCCGATGGTTCGTGCAATTCCGGAAACGAGGGATGACAGAATGCCCAGTGGCAATCGTTGTCTGAGAGGAGAGACCGCCCTGGTGACAGGCGGCTCGCGCGGGATCGGCGCCGCCGCCGCGCTGGCGTTGGCCCGCCTTGGCGCCGACGTCTGCGTCCATTTTCATCAGGCGCAAGCGAGCGCCAGACTGACCGTCGCCGCCTGTGAAGCGTTCGGCGCACACGCGGTCGCCCTCCAGGCCGATCTGACCCGGAAGGACGACATCGCAAATCTGGCGACAACTGCGCACGCCGCGCTTGGACCCGTGTCGATTCTGGTCAATAACGCCGGCGTCGCGCACACCGCGCTTACAATCGACACCAGCGACGACATGTTTGACAGGCTGCTGGCCCTGCACGTCAAAGCCCCGTTTGCGCTGTCCCGACTGGTGCTGCCGCACATGATTCGCGCACGGCGGGGCTGCATCGTCAATGTCAGTTCCATCTGGGGATTGACCGGCGCGGCGGGAGAGGTCGCCTACTCGGCCGCAAAAGGCGGGCTCGTTGCGCTGACCAAGGCGCTTGCCAAGGAAATGGGGCCGTCTGGCATCCGCGTCAACGCCGTGGCTCCCGGAGCAATCGAAACCGACATGCTGAGCGACCTCGCGGACGGCGACAGGGAGTCGCTGTGCCAGATGACGCCGCTCGGTCGGCTCGGCACACCGGAAGATGTCGCCCGTGTCATCGCGTTTCTCGCGTCACCAGACGCTGCTTTCATCACCGGTCAGGTGGTCAGTCCCAACGGCGGTCTGCTAATCTGACCGCAAGCGCGGGCGGTTCGTTCAAAAAGGAATCAGAACTCCCCGGCGCATGTGTCAAGCGCGGCTGGACAGTTGTTTTTGCGCGCGCTCGCGCCGGCTCTTGCCGAGAATCTGCTTGCGCAGGCGCACACTCTTCGGTGTGATTTCACAGTACTCGTCGTCGGCCAGTTGTTCCAGCGCCTCTTCCAGAGACAGGCGGCGCGGCGCCTTCATGCGTGCCGTCTCCTCCTTGGTCGCGGAGCGCACGTTGCTCATGTGCTTGGCCTTGCACACGTTGACGACAAGGTCGAGCTCGCGCGCATGCTCGCCCACCACCATACCTTCATACACTTCCACGCCGGGCACCACGAAAAACACCCCGCGATCCTCCGCGCCCTGGAGGGCGTACGCGGTCACCACGCCGGCTTCACTCGCGATCAGGGCCCCGTTTTCCCGTCCGGGAAGCTCACCCCGGTGGGCTTCGTGGCGAAGGTACGTGTGGTGCATGATCCCGTATCCGCGCGTCGCCGTCAACAGTTCGGAGCGAAACCCGATCAAACCGCGGGCCGGGATGTGAAACTCCAGCCTTGTTCCGGACACGGCCGGCGCCATGTGAACCAGTTCGGCGCGCCTCATGCCGAGCCGTTCCATCACCGCCCCGACGTATTCTTCCGGCACATCGACCACCAGATGCTCCATCGGTTCGAGCGTCTCGCCGTCTTCTCCCTCACGCAGGATGACGCGCGGCTTCGACACCTGCAGTTCGTATCCCTCGCGCCGCATCGTCTCGATCAGGATGGCCAGGTGAAGTTCGCCGCGGCCCGCCACCAGCCACGCGTCCGCGGTGCCGGCATCCTCCACGCGCAGGCTTACGTCACGTTCCAATTCCGCATACAGGCGCGCTCGCAGTTGTCTGGAGGTCACAAACGCGCCTTCGCGTCCGGCCAGCGGGCTGTCGTTGACGAGAAAGGTCATCTGCAGCGACGGCTCCTCGATCGCGATCGCGGGCAGAGCTTCAGGTTCCGCCGGGTCGGCCACAGTCTCCCCGACGGTCAGGTCTCCCAGGCCGGCGACAGCAATGATCTCCCCGGCCCTGGCCGACTCGCGCTCGATCCGCTTCAATCCCTGAA
>JAJZZT010000573.1 GCA_021797415.1 Bacillota bacterium | reverse complement strand
CCGATCTTGTGCGTGCCCATTGAAAATACGAGTCCGAGAATGTACACGACGAGAAACACTGTCGACACGCCGATACTGAGCGCTTCCGTCCGCCATGTCACGCCGTGGCGCAACGCGTACACACTCGTGACCGCGAGGCCCGCCACCGCGGTGAACAGCATGGTGCTGTTCACGCCCGCCTTGACCTGGTTGAAGTGTTGAAACTGTCTGCGCATCCCGCCGACGATCATGCAAACGCCGAGCGTCAGAAGGAGATTGGCCAGCATGCTGCCGACAATGCTTGCTTTCACCACATCGTACAGTCCCGCGCGCAGGGCCATGATCGCGATCATCAACTCAACGACATTGCCGAACGCGGCGCTGAGCAGGGCGCCGATCTGCGGCCCATGCGCATTGGCAAGGCTGCCCGTGGCCCACCCGATGTGCCGCGCCAGCAGAGATACGGAAAGTGCCTCCAGGACAAACGCCGCGCCCGGCGGCGCATGCAGCACAAATCCCGCCGTCGATAGGCCGACGGCCGCCACGGTCAGCGGCCACCCCGCCACTCGCACCCGCACCGCCAAGACGATTCCACCCCGCTCCCTCTTTGTCCATAGTATAGCGGAGCGGTCCGCCCATATCCTCCTTCGCGCGCGAACACAGACAAAAAAGCTCCATAGTTCATCTTTGGTCAGAGTGAAAAAGCGGATCGTGTGATACAATAAAGTAACCATGAGCAAGGACTCACAGCGGTCCGTCTCCGTTTGCCGGCGGTTGCGCGCGATTCCCTGGACTGGTCTGTGGAGTGTCGGCATCCTGCTGCTGGCGGCGCTGTTCGCATGGCGGTCGCGCGGTGTCATAGCACAGGCGGTGCCTTACCTGCGCACTGCGGACTATCGCGTTCTGGCCATTGTGGGACTGGCGGAGGTCGGATTCCTCTTCCTCCTGGGGTATGCGAACCAGTGGTTGTACCGCATGCACGGCCGACGGCCTCCCGTCCGTCATCTGGCCGCCATGGTCTGTTCGGCGACCATGATCAACGAGGTGCTCCCCTCCTCGGGACTGTCAGGCGGCGCGGGCTTTGTATTCTGGGGCAACAGGCTGTCGTTCGGCCTGCGCGATACCATCGCCGTCGTCGCATGGTTCAACGCGCTCGGTTACGTTTCGCTCATCCCGCTTGTCGCCGCATGCGTCGCGTCCCTGTCCTTTCTGCACCAGACCGCCGCGCACCTGGTTGCCGCAGCCCTGTGGACCGCACTTGTCTATGCAACGGCGGCGGCGTTTCTCGGTCTCTGGTCATGGCGCCGTTTCGAGCGGTCGGATGCATCTGCCGCGCAAACAGCAGAAACAAAAGAGAGTACCGGACAAATTGCCGCAGACCCCACGCGGGCCCATCCATCGCGGCATCATGTTGGCGCGACAATGCGGAGGCTGCGCACGGAAATTCCGCACGAATGGCGCGTCGCGCGGGCCCATCCGGGATATCCGGCCGCGTGCGCACTGCTCTTGCTTGGCATCTACGCACTTCGTATCGCCATGCTGCACCTGTGTTTTACGGCTTTTGGCGTCTCGTTGCCCGGGCGCACGGCGCTGTTCGCCTATGCGCTCACCCAGTTGTTTGCAACCGTTTCGCTTTCTCCGACCACACTTGGCATCGTGGACGTTGCGTACGCGACAACGCTCTCCTGGCTCGGCGTGGCGCCTCCAGTAGCGATTGCGGGAACCGTGTTGTATCGGATTTCTACTTTTTGGTGGCCTATTCCACTCGGACTGTTCAGCCAGTGGTGGTTGGCGCGCTTCGCACGGCGCCGTCAGGGATCGTAACCGGCGGGTCGCATCGCGCAAACCGAGCATATACATGTAGTGCAGCCGTGATAATTGTCGCACGAGATCTTTCAAGGGTTCTTGCAGGAAACTCGCTTAAACTTGGAGAACGAATGTATGTAACCGTCTGTGCACAAAGATTGGGGGCTCTTCATGAACGATGAACGTCTTATGGGGGTGCGCGGCAAACACCGGGAAACCGCCGACATGAGAATGGACGACCTCGCGTCCGCGAATGTGTTCGGGCAGGTGGTCTCCAAAGCGGTGGAAATGGCGATGACACGCGCCACTCAGATCAATCCGAAGGAAAACGTCGCTGTTTTCGTCGACTATGACAACGTGTACTGGACACTGATGAACCGCTATCGCCACGATCCCGATCACGACGATCCGGAACGCAACCTGTTCGAACGCCTGTGGAATCTGTACGGGATCGACAACATCCGCATGTTCAAGGCTTACGCCGATTTTGAGCAGGTCGGCGCCAACCTCACGAGCCTGCAAAAAAAGCGGATTCAGATTAGGCACGTCTATGCAAACGGAAAAAATGAAGATAAGGCCAAAAACGCATCCGATATCGAATTGTCGATCGACGCAATGGAGACTTCCTATTCTGATCCGAATATCTCCTGTTATGTGTTCGTGACGGCGGACAGCGACATGATTCCCATCATGAGCCGCATGTTGTACCGCGGCAAACACGTCGAATTGTTCTATGTCGAGGATGCGATTGCAAAACATACGGACATTCGCAATTACGCTCATACAAGCTACGATTTGCTGCGGTTTCTCAATGTCGATATCAGTCCTAAAAACCCTGCGGATTTTCTCGAAGATGCAATCACCTACATCGGTGAATGGCATGCGCAACCGGCGAACAAAACCAAAAATCTCGGGCCCAAGTGGTTGCGCGACGGGCTTGCGGACTATCTGGCCATACCGAGCAACACGGCGAGCCAGGTGATCGATCTGCTGCATCGCAACAGTCTCATCAAGGAGGAACTGCGGACGAACGAATACGGCACGCACAAGAACATCATACTGAACAGTGAAAACGAAGCCGTGCACGCCAACGCCCAGCACTCCGGCGCCCAGCACTGACGGATTCAAAGCTGAATGGCGCGGAACCGACCAACTCGAAGCCTGACGGCTCCGGATACAACGACTCGGAGTTGGCGGGTTCAGTCGTGGATGCGATTGGACCTTTACTCATATTCGACACATTTCCGCCGCATGCGCAAGCGTGTCGAACCTTGACAGAATATATACCACGCGATATGATGAGGGCACGTTATGAGTGCACCCATTTCGTCCGCCCTTATCTATCCGCCAGTTATTCTGCGCGCAGTGGAAAGAACCGGGAGAAGGTCCGCAAACCTTCTCCCGGTTCTTTTTAGAGCCTGTTCAAAAAGGGCGCGAACCCTCCGTGGGCAGGATTTCGCCTACTCGCTCTGGATATAGAGCGCGAGCAGGCGCATCGTCGAGGCGATGGCGTCGCGGTGCGTCCGCTCCTGGGCGTGCGAGCAGTCGATTCCCGGACCGATCAGGGCGGTGGCCACATCGTACCCCGCCCGCTTCGCCGCGCTGGCGTCCGACATGTAGTAGGGATAGACATCCAGAGCATGCGGAACATGAAACCGTTCCGCCAGGTAAACCAGCCTGCGCCGCAGTTCCAGGTGGTACGGTCCGCTCGAATCCTTTGCACAGATGGACACCACGTGTTCTGTCGTCGTAAGCCCTTCGCCAATCGCACCCATGTCCACCGCGACGTATTCAAACGATTCCGCCGGGAGCGCCGCGTTTCCGCCGTAGCCCACCTCCTCGTCCCCACTGAACAAAATGGCCAGCGAACAGGGCGGTTCCCACCGTTCAGCGGCCATCACTTCGAGCAGCGCGATCAGCACCCCGGCGCTCGCCTTGTCGTCAAGATGGCGCGCCTTGAGATGGCCGCTTTGCAACAGGACCGCCCGCGGCTCAAATGAGACCATGTCACCGATGCGGATTCCGAGCCTGCGGACATCCTCCTCACCGCGCACCACCTCATCGAGCCGTACCTCCATCGTCTCTTCCGTCCGCTCCTCCAAATCGCGGTAGACGTGGCGGGATCCCTTGCGCGGCACGATGGTGCCCGTGTAGAATGTTCCCTCCAGCGTATGTACTTTACAGTATTCCCCTTCGACCGAATTGAAATGAAATCCGCCGACGGCGGAAAGCTTAAGCCGCCCGTCGGCGGTGATCCTTCTCACGACAGCGCCCAGCGTGTCCACATGTGCGGCGAGCACTCGCACGTCCGGGCGCTTCCCCGGAACGCGGACGATCAAGCCTCCCCGGTGCGTTCGCCGCAATGGGAATCCGAGCGGCGCGATGGTGTGATAACAGTATTCCATGGCCCGGTCCGTCATTCCGCTCGGGCTCGGAATGCCAAGCAGTTGAACAATGTGCGACAGCGCCTGTTCCACCGCATCCGACAAACCGTCTTCCTGATCCGACGCAAAACGCACACGCATCACCCCGGCTATCTTGAAAATGTCTTCTGCTAGCCGCCAGAATCCCCCGGGCACAGGGCAGAGCGACGACCCAGCCAATTTTCATTCTACCGGTGGTGACGCGTCTGCACAGTGAACTTTAAGTGAACTTTATCACTGCTCCCCTCGGCGGGAGAATGCGCGGGCGGCTCGATCAACCCGGTGCGGCGAAGCTCGGTCTCACCCAATCCGCGCGCGCAGAATGCTTGTGGAAAGGAGGCGGTACGGCGGCGTCTTGCAGAGCGCGCGAACTGGCGTCCGCCATGGCCAGCGCCATGCGCTGCAGATAGTGCGCGTCCTTGAGTCGCGCCGCATCAGCCGCGTTGGTCAAAAATCCGAGTTCGGCGAGGATCGCCGCACAGGGAGCGTGCCGGATCAAAAACAGGTTTTTGCGGCCCACGGCCCGCTGCGTGGAACCGGCCACCTGGCCCAGCGCCTCCTGCACACGCAGCGCCAAGTGTCTGCCCGCCTCGGAGTGCACATCATAAAACACGAGCGGGCCACTGTCGTGAGGATTCGTCGAACTGTTGACATGAATGCTGATAACGCCGACCGCGCGCGCATTGCG
>JAJZZT010000250.1 GCA_021797415.1 Bacillota bacterium | reverse complement strand
CAGGGCGAACATGTCCCGCCCCATCACCCGGACTTCGCCGGTCACCTGCACGGCCGGCGGACGCAGCATCCGCGTGGCCGCCAGCACCAGCGTCGATTTGCCGCTGCCCGATTCTCCGGCCAGGCCGACCAATTCGCCCCGCCGCACCTGCATGGTGACGTTGCGCACCGCCTGCACCCAACCGCGCGCCGTCGGATAGCTGACCGAGACATCCCGCACCGCAAAAGCAATCTCCTCACTGGGCACGGACTTTCACCTTCCTTTTGCGCAGGCGTGGATTCGTGATCTCATCCATGGCAAAGTTGAGCAGCGCCAGTCCGCCGCCGTAGAGCGTGATGGCAAGCCCCGGCGGCATGAACCACCACCACAGTCCGTTGATCAACGCCGCATTGTTCTGCGCCCAGTAGAGCATGGTGCCCCAACTGATGGCCGAGACATTGCCCAGTCCGAGGAAGTCCAGCCCGGCCTCGGCAAGCAGCGCGCCGATCATGGAAAACAAGAGATTGGAGACGACGAGCGAGCCCATATTGGGCAGAATTTCCCCGAACACAATACTCCACCAAGGCTGTCCCACGAGTTGGGCATTCAGCACATAGTCCCGCTCGCGCAGACTCAGCACCTGGGAACGCAGGGTTCGCGCACCCCACGCCCATCCGGTGAAGGCAATGACAAGGATGATCACCCATTCTCCCTTGGACGGAATGTACGCCGACAGGACAATCAACAGCGGCAGACCGGGAATGACGAGAAAGATCGTCATCAGGAAAGACAGGATGCGATCCGGCCAGCCCCGGAGAAATCCGGACGTGATCCCCACCAGCACCGCGATGAAAGTCGCGATGAATCCAGCGACAAACGAGACGAGAAGGGAGTTGCGCGTGCCCCACACCATCTGGCTGAAGACCCCCTGGCCGAGCGCCGTCGTGCCGAGCCAGTCTGTCGCGCTCGGAGGCATGTTGGGAAGCAGCGTTTCGGCGTTCGGATTGGTCGGCGCAATGAGCGGCGCAAACAGGGCCACCAAAACAAAGAACACGACAATGCAAAAGCCGACTGTCGCCTTGACATTCAGGCGCGGCAAACGCCTGCGCCTGGGGCGCGAAACCGTCATCGCGCCGTAATCCACAGTCGGTGCAGACATATCATCACCCTCCTCTCCGTAACACAGCCCGCCGTCAAGCGTGACTGATGCGCGGATCCAGGAAGCTGTACAACAGATCCACAATAAAATTGGCCAGCAGGACGGCCGTCACGATAATCAGGAAGATCGCCTGCATGAGCGGATAGTCGGAATTGCTCACCGCCTGCACCAGCGCGTATCCGATGCCGGGATAATTGAACACATCCTCGACGATCACCGCGCCGCCCACGACAAAACCGAGCGACATCGCAAAGCTGGTGAGAACGGGCAGCATGGCGTTGCGCGCGCCGTAGTTGCGCATGATCTCGCGCTCCGGCAACCCTTTCATCTGGGCCAGAAGCACATAGTCGTCCGACAGCACGCCGATGAGGTTGTTGCGCATCTGCAGCATCCAGCCTCCCAAAGAGGTGATCACGATGGAAAACGCCGGAAGGAGCGCATGGTCAATGATGCTGCCGACAGACTGAAAATTCCAGCCCAACGTAATGTTGCTGCTGTAGGCGTGGGCGATCGGGAACCAGTTGAGCTGCAGCCCAAGGTAGTACAGCAAGGCCAGCCCGAGCCAGAAATACGGCATGAATTGAATCACGCTGAACGCGACGGGCAGGGCGTCCGCCAGTTTTCCGCCGCGCCGCCACGCCGAATACAGGCCGAGCAGATTGCCCACAATAAACGAAATGACTGTGGACAGTCCGATCAAAAAGATGGTCCAGGGCAGCATCTCGCCGATGATCTGCGCGACCGGCGTGGGAAAATACGTGAAGGAAATGCCGAAGTGGCCCGTCAGCGTGTTTCTCAAGTAAGTGAAATACTGCTCAAAGAGGTTCTGGTTCGTCGATATGCCAAACGCCGCCTCCAACGCTTTGAGCGCCGCAGGCGGAAGCTTCCCCTGCGATTTCGCCATCATCGAAGAGGCGGCATTGCCGGGCATGAGCCTGGGGATGATGAAATTCAACGTCAAAGCCGCCCAGAAAATCAACAAGTACAGGCCCAGTTTGCGCAACAGGAAATGACGGCCGACGCTCCGCATCGCTCTCCCTCCTATCTTGAAAATGTCTTCTGCCAGCCGTCGCCATCCCAGAGAACCTTGTCCATGGCGCTAAACTCGCCGGACACAGGGCAGGGCGCCGACCCAGCAACCCTTGGCCACGGCTATTTCTGGTATAGATTGACGAGCACAGGGAGACCGCCCTCGTTCAGATTCCAGTAGGGGTTTGCCGCTGTCGGCCATCCTCCGATGTTCTGTGTGGAATACTCGATCGGAGTGTTGCGGTACGTGAGAGGAATGACCGGCAATTGTTGGGCGAAAATCTTCTCCAGTTTCTCCACGACGGGAACCTGTTTGGCCACGCTGTTCGTTCCGAGAAACTGCTGGCCGAGACTCTGCAGGGCGGGATTGCTGTAACGTTCAAAATTGGCGTTGGCCAGTTTGCCGATCGGCGCGGAATAGGACTGCGACATGAAAGGAAACAGGGTGAAGAATGGATTCGCGCCAAATGGCGCCCAGCACACGGCGATGTCAAATTGGCCGATCTGCAGTTTGTTGTAGTACACATTCGACGAGTTGTTCTGCAGCGTCACATTGATCCCGATCTGCTTGAGCTGCTGCGCAATCTGTTCCGAGGCGGCGGCAAAGTCCGTGAATGGCGTCGGCACGTCGATCGAGATGTCAAACGGCTTTCCTTGGGGCGTCAACAGCGTGCCGTTCGCGCTCTTTTTGAATCCGGCCTTGAGCAACATGCTCTCGGCCGTCTTAGGGTTGTATTTTGCAGAAAACTCGCGGCCCAGTGCCGGCGTTGTCCACGTCCGCGCCATGCCCGGCGTGACGCCCGTCAGATTGGCGACGGGCGGAGAGTAGCCGCTGAAAGCGATGTTCGCTATCGCCTGCCGGTTGAGCGCAAGACTGATCGCCTGGCGCACCACGGGCATATTGAAAGGATAATGAGTCAGGTTCATGTACAGCACGTCGAGACCGTTCGGATACAGGCTGACATGGTTGTAACTGGGATTTCGATCCACGTACGACCGCTGCAGATCAAAAGAGAAGATCCCGGACCACTGGATCTTGTTCTGCGCCAGCGCAAGCACGGTGGTCGTGTTGGACGCCTCGGCGGGGAAGGTGAGTTTCGAAATGTACGGCTTGGGCGCCTGCCAGTAGTGCGGGTTGCGCACCATGGTGACGGTCTCCGGATTGAACGATTGGAGGAGATAGGGGCCGGTTCCCACCGGATGCGGATTTGTCCATGTCATCGGATTCTCGTGCGCCCAGATGGACTCCGGCACAATCCTCGTTCCGGACATGTAGTAGAAGAACATGGCGCTGGGTTTTTGCAGGGTCATCCGGACCGTGTACTGCCCGGATGCGGTGACGGACTTGAGGTAGGTCCAGAGGCCGTTGCCGTCAATCGCCGGATACTTTTTCATCATGTTGAATGTGAAGACCACGTCCTTGCTCGTGAACGGCCTGCCGTTGGACCATTTCACGCCGTGGCGCAGGTTCAGCGTCAAAATGGTGTTCTGCTTGTTCCACGACCAGCTCGTGGCAAGCCAGGGCATGTACTTCCCATTTGCCGAATTCCACTGGATGAGCGGTTCATAGATGATCCACGTGGCGGGATTGTCCTGATTGCCCGGCATGTAGGGATTGCTTTCGTTGACCCAAGTGCCGCTGGGTCCGCCGATTGTGGATAACGTTCCGCCGACGTGAGGAGTGTTTCCGCTCTTTCCGACAGGTTTTGTAGATGCAGGGGGCGAAGCTGCGCTCTGTGTCCCGCAACCCGCCAGAACCGTGAGTCCAAGAAGACTGACCACCCCGATGAAACCCGCTCTCCGCAAGTTCCTGGCATCCATTGTGTATCCCCCCTATTGGTAGACGCTTTCACGCCTGGCTGAACTTATGGCGTTATCCAGTTCGTCCGGACCATCTCCCCCTTAACTGTAAAAAAAGCAAATTTTCTCCCTTTCTCCTCATGCCAGAGACAATAAGAAGGAGCGAAAAATTTTATCCACCGCACGTTCGTCCGCTTTTGGCTCATGTCGCCGCTTGCGCAGGGGACTTTATCACATGTCCCCTAAACCAGACTTCTCATGCGGAGGGTAGAATTATATTATAATAATGTTCTCTGTATGTGTCTATCCCCCGGTCCAAATTTCCACACGCAATCCCCGAACACGTTCAAACTCCCGCACAATGGATTCAAACGCGAAGAGGTGCACGGGAAGCGCCTGCGCGAAAGCAAGCGCCTACCCTTTCACGCCGCCGACGATGATCCCTTTGATGAACAGCCTCTGCCCGAAGTAGAACATGACCAGTACGGGGATCAGGATCACGGTGCTCGCCGCCATGAGCAGGTTCCAGCCGCCCGTGTACTGCCCGACGAAGTACTGCAGGCCGAGCTGCAGCGTAAACAGGGACTCCTTGTTCAGATAGAGCAGGGGTCCGAGAAAGTCGTTCCATGTCGCCTGGATCTGAAAGATGCACACCACGATGATGGCCGGCCAGGACAGGGGAAGGATGATCCGCCAGATCGTCCTGAACGCGCCGGCGCCGTCGATCGCCGCGGCGTCCTCCAGTTCGCGGGGAATGCCCAGAAAAAACTGGCGCAGCAGAAAAATGAAGAACGGATTGCCGAAATAGGCGGGAACGATCAAGGGCCAAAACGTATTGACCCAGTGCAGTTTGGCAAAAATCGCGTATTGCGGAATCATGGTGACGGCATAGGGGAGCATCAGCGTCGACAACATCACGTAGAATAGGACATTTTTCCC
>JAJZZT010000125.1 GCA_021797415.1 Bacillota bacterium | reverse complement strand
ACTCCGCTCTGCGCAAGTACGCTCGTGTCCGTCTCACCAACGGCATTGAGGTGACGGCCTACATTCCGGGCATCGGCCATAATCTTCAGGAGCACTCGGTTGTTCTCGTGCGTGGCGGCCGGGTGAAGGATCTGCCCGGGGTTCGTTATCACATCGTGCGCGGGGCGCTCGATACGGCGGGCGTAAAGGACCGCCACCAGGCCCGTTCGAAGTACGGCGCGAAGCGGGGCAAAAAGAAAAGCTGACGGCGGTGGGCCGCGGATTTTGTTGAAAGGAGGATCTGAATATGCCGAGAAAAGGACCGGTTCCCCGGCGTGCCATCATGCCGGATCCGGTGTATGCGAGTAAAAATGTGACGCAATTGATCAACAAGATTATGTTGGATGGAAAGCGGGGAACCGCGCAGAACATCGTTTACGACGCTCTGGATGTCATTCGGGAACGGGTGGGCAAGGACCCTCTGGAAGTTTTCGAGACCGCATTGAAAAACGTCATGCCCGCGCTTGAAGTGAGAGCGCGCAGGGTCGGCGGTTCCAACTATCAGGTGCCTGTCGAGGTCCGGCCGGAGCGGCGCAATACGCTTGGCATCCGCTGGCTTGTCATCTATGCCAGGCAGCGCCATGAGAAGAACATGAACGAGCGTTTGGCGGCGGAAATTATGGACGCCGCAAATAACGCCGGCGGCGCGGTCAAGAAGCGGGAAGACATGCACCGCATGGCCGAAGCGAACAAGGCGTTCGCGCACTATCGCTGGTAGGATCGCCGCCCGTGTGAAGTGTGAACCCGCAATTTTCCGGGTGACATGGGATAGAGTCCGCATACCCTCTGACGGGGCCCGCCGGGGTGGCGGCGTCCCGTCGAACGGGGCAAGTGCGCCTTCGCGGAAGGAGCCGGAAGGGTCGGCCTGCGACGGAGAGAGAGGGAGAAAGGAGGCTGCAACAGATGGCCAGGCAGTTCCCGCTGGAGAAAACACGCAACATTGGCATCATGGCACACATCGACGCGGGCAAGACGACGACCACGGAGCGCATTCTGTTCTACACAGGGCGCGTTCATAAGATTGGCGAAGTCCACGAAGGCGCCGCCACGATGGACTGGATGGTGCAGGAACAGGAACGCGGTATCACGATCACGTCCGCCGCGACCACGGCACAGTGGAAAGGCCACCGGATCAATATCATTGATACGCCGGGACACGTCGATTTCACGGTTGAGGTCGAGCGCTCGCTGCGCGTGCTGGACGGCGCCGTGGCGGTGTTTGACGCCAAAGGCGGCGTTGAGCCACAGTCCGAAACCGTATGGCGGCAGGCGGACAAGTATAATGTTCCGCGCATCGCGTATGTCAACAAGATGGACATCATCGGGGCGGATTTCTTTAACTGCGTCGCCCAGATCCGCGACCGCCTCAAGTCGAATCCCGTGCCCATCCAGTTGCCGATCGGCGCCGAAGACAACTTTGCCGGCGTGATCGATGTCGTGGAAAAGCGAGCGATCGTCTATACGGACGATCTCGGGACCACGTCCGAGACCCGCGATATCCCCGAGGAGTACCGGGAGCAAACGGAGACGTACCGGATGCAGATCATCGAGACGTGCGCGGAAGTGGACGAGGAGATCATGATGAAGTACCTTGAGGGCGAGGATGTGACGGTCGAGGAGATCAAACGGGCCCTGCGTCAGGGAACGATCACGTCGAAGCTCGTCCCCGTGCTGTGCGGCTCCTCGTATCGCAATAAAGGCGTTCAACCGATGCTTGACGCGGTGGTGGAGTACCTGCCGTCGCCGCTTGACATTCCGCCGATGAACTGCTTGACGCCGGACGGTGACGAGGCGGTGCGCCGGCCTGCCGACGACGAACAGTTCTCGGCGCTGGCGTTCAAGATCATGAGCGACCCGTTCGTCGGCAAGCTCGCCTTCTTCCGGGTTTATTCCGGCACGCTCAATTCCGGGTCGTACGTGCTGAACTCGACGAAGGGCAAGCGCGAACGGATTGGCAGAATTCTCCAGATGCACGCGAACCACCGGGAGGAGATCCCGACGGTGTATGCGGGCGACATCGCCGCCGCGGTCGGCCTGAAGGACACGACGACCGGCGATACGCTGTGCGACGAGAAGGCCGCCGTCATTCTGGAATCGATGGATTTTCCGGATCCCGTGATTCACGTCGCGATCGAGCCCAAGACAAAGGCCGATCAGGACAAGATGGGCATCGCGCTGAACAAGCTGGCGGAGGAAGATCCGACATTCCGCACCAGCACCAATGTGGAAACCGGCCAGACGATCATCTCCGGCATGGGCGAACTGCACCTGGAGATCATCGTCGACCGCATGATCCGCGAATTCAAGGTCGAGGCCAACGTCGGCAAGCCGCAGGTGGCGTACAAGGAGACCATCCGCAACAAGGTCAAGGCGGAGGGGCGGTTCGTCCGGCAGTCCGGCGGCCGGGGCCAGTACGGCCATGTGTGGGTGGAATTCGAGCCGCTGGAGCGCGGACAGGGCTTTGTCTTCGAGAACAAGATCGTGGGCGGAGTTGTCCCGCGGGAGTACATCCCGGCCGTTCAGGAGGGGATCGAGGAGGCCATGCGAAACGGCGTGCTCGCCGGATATCCGATGGTCGACCTGAAAGCCTCAATCTTTGACGGTTCCTACCACGATGTCGACTCCTCGGAGATGGCGTTCCACATCGCGGGATCGATGTCTCTGAAGTCCGGCGCCCAGAAGGGGGACACCCATCTGCTCGAACCCATCATGAAGGTGGAAGTCGTCGTCCCGGAAGAGTACATGGGCGACATCATGGGGGACATCAACTCGCGGCGCGGGCGCATCGAAGGGATGGAGGCGCGCGCCGGCGCCCAGGTCATCCGGGGGTTCGTTCCGCTTTCGGAGATGTTCGGCTACGCCACCACGCTGCGTTCGCGCACGCAGGGCCGCGGGACCTATTCAATGGAATTTGCCATGTACGAGGAAGTCCCGAAATCCGTCAGTGCGGAGATTGTCGCCAAGGCAAAAGGGTAAACACGTCTCCGGATCAATTTATGTGAGGGGTTGAGTAGATTGGCAAAGGCAAAGTTTGAGCGGAACAAACCGCATGTGAACATCGGAACCATCGGTCACGTCGACCACGGCAAGACGACATTGACGGCGGCCATCACCACGGTGCTGTCCAAGCGGGGCCAGGCGCAGGCGATGGCGTACGACGCGATCGACAAGGCGCCCGAAGAGCGCGAGCGCGGGATCACGATCAACACGGCGCACGTGGAATATCAGACGGAGAATCGGCATTACGCGCACGTGGACTGCCCAGGCCATGCGGACTACGTGAAAAATATGATCACGGGAGCCGCCCAAATGGACGGGGCGATCCTGGTCGTGTCCGCGACCGACGGCCCGATGCCGCAAACGCGTGAACACATCCTGCTCGCCCGCCAAGTCGGCGTTCCCCACATTGTCGTCTTCATGAACAAGTGCGACATGGTGGATGATGAGGAACTGCTCGAACTCGTGGAGATGGAGATTCGCGATCTGTTGACCGAGTACGAATTTCCCGGCGACGACACCCCGATCATTCGCGGTTCCGCGCTAAAAGCCCTGGAAGATCCGGCGGGCGAGTGGGCGGAAAAAATCAACGAGCTCATGACGGCGGTGGACAGCTTCATTCCGACGCCGGAACGGGACACCGACAAGCCGTTTCTTATGCCTGTGGAGGACGTGTTCACCATCACGGGCCGCGGCACGGTTGCCACCGGCCGGGTCGAACGCGGGCAGCTCAAGGTCGGCGACGAGGTCGAGATTGTCGGATTCACCGAAGCGCCGCGCAAATCCGTTGCGACAGGCATCGAGATGTTCCGCAAACTGCTTGATTTTGCGCAGGCGGGCGACAATATCGGCGCGCTGTTGCGCGGGGTGGACCGCAAGGATGTGGAGCGCGGCCAAGTCCTGTGCAAGCCCGGCTCGATCAAGCCGCACACGAACTTTGAGGCGCAGGTGTACGTTCTGAAGAAAGAGGAGGGCGGCCGTCACACCCCGTTCTTCAATAACTACCGTCCGCAGTTCTATTTCCGCACAACCGACGTGACGGGGATCATCACGCTGCCGGAGGGCACGGAGATGGTCATGCCGGGGGACAACATCACACTTCGCGTCGAGCTCATCTCGCAGATCGCCATTGAGGACGGCACGCGGTTCGCCATTCGCGAAGGCGGGCGCACTGTCGGCGCCGGTGTCGTGGTAGGCATCAGCAAGTAGCTTGCCGTCCGAGGGCCGGGCTTGCCCGGCCCTCTTTTTGTCCGGTGCGCTTCCGACAGGTTGGATATCCTTTATTGGTGGTGTCGTCGGCAAACGAGTATAATACGGGAATGCCGGATCGGCATGGCGCGACGATTGCCTTTATGGAATGCGATGGGAACACGGGGCGTTTGCAACAACCGGTTCGCCGTCGGTGTGTTCCATGGTAGACGGGGGAGGAACGCGGCTTGGGACATGAAACGGAGCAAGAATCGACGGAAAAGCATTCATCGTCGACCTCCTGGCGCGGTGCGCTGGAGTGGATCGCCACGCTGGCCGTGGCTATTCTCATCGCGCTTGGCATCCACCAGTTCCTTTTTCGGCAGTATGTCGTTGATGGGATCTCGATGGTTCCGACACTACAAAACGGGGAACGCCTCCTGGTTGACCGGATTCCGTATTATTTTGGACCGCCCAAACGCGGCGATATCATCGTGTTTCGCGCGCCGCTGCAGTATGCGCCGCAGGGCCAGGACTGGGTGAAGCGTGTGATCGGGCTTCCGGGCGACACTATCCAGATCAAGAATGGCCAGCTCTATCTGAACGGAAAGCTTGTGCGGGAGCCGTTCATCAACGGTCCCATGCTCAAGTCCAGACCGTTCGGGCCGGAGAAGGTTCCGCCGGGTGA
>JAJZZT010000427.1 GCA_021797415.1 Bacillota bacterium | reverse complement strand
AGGCGATCGAGCGGGTGCTGGAGCGGGGCGCGGCGGGACAGGTGTACAACATCGGCGGGAACAACGAGCGGACCAACCTGTGGATTGTGCGCGAGATCCTGCGCCTGATGGGCAAGGGAGAAGAGTTGATCACCTTTGTGCGGGACCGGCCGGGACACGACCGGCGCTACGCGATCGACGCGGGAAAGATGCGGCGTGAGCTCGGCTGGGAGCCGCAGTTCGACCTCGCGCGCGGCTTGCGCGAGACGGTGGAGTGGTATGTGGCGCATCGCGACTGGTGGGAGCCGATCCGGACGGGCGAGTACCGGGAGTACTACGAGCGGCAGTACGGCGCCAGGCTGTAGGGGTGGACGCGCCATCCGCGGCAGGGCAGTTTGGTTTGCCGGGCCGGCGCCATGCTCTGTGCCCGGCAAGTTCGACGCCATGGACAAGGTTCGCTGGGGCGTCGTCATCCCCTTTGCTCGTCGCGAGTTTAGCGAAGCGGTGTTTGAGCAGGAGCCTGCCGAAGTTGGGTGGATCCCATATTCCCCGGGGGATGGCGACGACTGGCAGAGACATTGCCTGAAGAGGTTGTTCAAAAAGGGGCCAGGTTCCTGCAGAAGATATTTTCATGCTCTAACAGTGAGGAGGCGGGATGTGTGCGCGTGCTGGTGACGGGAATCGGCGGACAGCTCGGATACGATGTGCTGGTGGTCGGCGAGGCGATGACGCGGGCGGGACAGTTTGCGCCGCGGGGCTTGCGCCGGTCGCAATCCGCAGCCGGAGAGTCCGCACAATCCGGGCGGATCGAGCCGGTTCATCTTGCGGAACCGATTGAGGTGTTTGGCGTCGGCCGCGCGCAACTTGACCTTTCCCGGCCGGACGTGGTGCGCGCCGTTGTGTTGTATTGGCGGCCGGATGTGATCGTCCACGCGGCGGCGTTTACGAAAGTCGATCTGGCGGAGGGCGACGGAAGGCTGGAGGCGTATGAGGTCAACGCGTTTGGCGCGCGCGCGCTCGCGCGGGCGGCGGCCGAAGTGGGCGCGGAGATGCTGTACGTGAGCACGGACTACGTGTTCGACGGCACGAAAGGCGATGCGTACTGTGAGTGGGACCAGGCGGCGCCGGTCAATGAGTACGGCCGCTCGAAATGGGCCGGAGAAGAGTTTGTGCGGCGGACGCTTGAGCGGCATTGGATCGTGCGCACCTCCTGGGTGTACGGGGAAAACACGGGTGTCTCCGGCGGCAATTTTGTCAAGACGATGCTGCGCGCTGCGCGCGGCCAACTGGCGGAGGAGGGCCCGGCGGCGGCGAAGGAGGGCGGCCGGACCGCGGTGACAGAGAGCGGACACAGACGGGCGGAGTTGCGCGTGGTCGCGGACCAGGTGGGATGCCCGACGTGGTCGCGCGATCTGGCGGAGGGAATCTGGATGCTGGTGCTCGCGTCGCGCGGCGCATGGCAACCGACGGCGGGCGACGGGCCAAAAGACGACGGCGCGGACGGAGGCGGCGGGGCGGACCTTCGCGTGGAGGACGCGGGCAACGGGCGCGTATCGGGCGATGGAAGTCGCGATCTGTACGGAACCTATCACATGGCGGGAGGCGGATCGTGCTCGTGGCACGATCTGGCGGTCGCGACTTTCGCGGCGGCGGGGCTGGGTGAACGTGTGACGGTGCACCCGGTGACGACGGCCGAGTTTCCCCGCCCGGCGCGACGGCCCGCGCACTCGGTGCTGGAGCCGCTGGCGTGCGCAGCGCAGGGACTGCCCGTGCTGCGGCCGTGGCGCGAGGCGGTGGACGAGTTTGTGCGGGGGAATGGGGCTGAGTGAAGCTGAGCAGAAGCGACTGAGAAGGGAGTTGGGGCAGGTGTCCAAGATAGCGCAGGACTTGGAGGAACTGCGCAGACAGGTTCACTGATTCCAAGTCCCGCGATGCGGTGATTGCCATGTGGGGGGCTTGTTTTGCCCGCTACCACCACTGCGACCACCAATGCCGCTCGAACGCGACTTTCGCGGCGTGCCAGTGACGGCCCGGACGGAAGGCGCGCACGGCGGGGCTGGGTTCTGCGTAGAAGTTCCCCCGCGCAAAGCCCGCCCGTCCCGCCCCCATCTCAATGAAGCATTCCCCGTGGCCGTCAAACGCCGCGTCCTCTTTCCTGCCCTGCAACCGGTCGCGGATGATCTGTGCGACGACCTCGCCCTGCGCGTGGGCGAATACGCCCGCTTTCGGCAGGGGTTTTCCAAGCGAGAGGGGAATGGACGTGACATCGCCGATGGCAAACACATGGGGATGGGACGTTTCCAGTGTCCGCCGGTCCACCGTGATCCAGCCGCCTGTTGGCGCCAGTCCGGCGTCCACGACGACGCTCGGCGCCTGATGGGGCGGAACGTACAGCAGGAGATCGTAGGAAGCCGTCCGGCCGGATTCGAAGTGCAGAAGGCGGTTCGCGGCGTCCACGCTCGTCACAGTTTCTCCAGGGTGATAGGCGACCTGGCGCTCTGCCAGCGCATCGACGACAGAACCGCTGATTTCCTGCCCGGCCACTCCCATCGGGGCGCCTTCGGCGGCCCACATCTCCACTTCGACCGCCTCGCGCCGCCGCGTCTTGCGCAGATAGCCGTCCACCAGCATGGCCGCTTCATAGGGCGCGGCGGGACATTTGAACGGCACGCGGCTGATCAGCACCACGACCTTGCCGCGCTCAAGTGATTGCAGATGCGAAAACGCGGCGGTGGCGCCGGACAATGTGTAGATATTGTCCCCGCCGTCCGCCAACCCGGGGATGGCGCCGGGTTCCAGGACGGCGCCCAGGGCGATGACCAGCGCGTCGCCCTGGTGTGTCTGCCCCGCCGCGCGCACGGAGCGCGAGGCGGGATCGATCGCTTCGATCTCGCCGTAGACCATGGAGATTCCCTGTTCGCGCAGAGTGCGAAGGGGCTTGGTCACCTGTTTTGCGCTGCGCGTCCCGGTTATCACCCACGGCAAGGAGGGGGAAAACGTGTGTTCCGGCGCCTGGTCGAACACCGTGATGCGGTCGGCGGCGGGCAGTATCTTGCGCAACCGGTGCGCCGTCACCAGCCCTCCCACTCCTGCGCCGCAAATGAGGATCTCGCTCATTTCCATTCACGCCTTTCTTGTGAAGACCCACTCTTTCTCTGCGCGTTTCACTTCACCATTGGAAACCCGTGCTGCGCGATCAATAGACGATCACCCTGTCGGCCCACAGGGTCCAATCCGTCAATTCTTCCATCGTGCTGCGATGCACCCCTTCAATAAGACTGTCCTCCTGCACGGCCCGCGCGTCCATGCAGGTTCCGCAGGCACCCATGACGGCGCCCTGGCGATGCGCGACAGTCAGCATGCGTTCCAGATTATAGTACCCATTGGGCGTCTTCTGTCCCTGCCGTGCGCATTGCACCGCGTCGGCCATGAAAAACAGCCGGATGGAGACATCCTGTCTTTTTCCGGCGGTGGTGGCGTGGCGCAGGGCGTTGTATGCCCGCTCTGTTCCGTAGGGCGGGTCGTTCACAATAAAGAGGATGTTCATGAGCAGTCTCTCCCCTGTCTTAATAAGGCTTGTGCCAGTCGTTGTTTTCTTCCAGCCGCCGTTACACCCTTCCAGCCTCCGTTACACCCTTTGCTCCTGCTCAGACACCGCTTCGCGGAACTCGCCGGGCATGGGGCATGGCGCCGGTCCAGCGCACCTGGTCCCTGGCGCAAAACTCGCCGGGCATGGGGCATGGCGCCGGCCCAGCGCACCTGGTCCATGGCGCAAAACTCGCGACGAGAAAAGGGTGTAACGGCGGTCCAGCGAACCTGCAACCTGCAGACTGCCCCGCATACTTTTATTCTGCCGGTGAGTCGCGCCCGGCGGCCAGTGTGACTCCTCTCGTTCGCCAGTCGCCCGGTCCTTCGGCGAGGCGCACGGCGTGGAACCCCGCTTCGCGCAGGCGTTTCACCGCGTGCGGCGCCAGGACGCAGTAAGGTCCGCGGCAATAGGCGACGATCGTGCGGTCCCGCGGCAGGTCGTGCAGTCGACTGGCCAGCGTGTCCAGAGGCACCGACCATGCCCCCGGGAAATGACCCGTCGCGTACTCCTCCGGCGGACGGACATCGAGGAGAACGACCTCGCCCGCGTTGACCCTGTGTTGCAGGCTTGTGGAATCGACCGCCTCCAGCGTCTGGAGATTTTCCAGAAACTCGTCCGAAATGGCCCTGATTTCTGCATAGCGCCGTTGCGCCAGTTCGCGCAACGCGACAAAAAAATCGCAGACGTGTTCGTCGGCCAGTCGGTACACCATGTGGGATCCGCTCCGTTGCGCCTGCACCAGCCGCGCTTCCCGCAGTTGCTGCAAATGCTGCGAGGCGCTCGCCAGCGGCATCGCACTCTTTTTCGCCAACTGCTCGACTGTCATAGATCCCTGGCAGAGCAGGTCCAGCAATTCCAGCCGCCGGGGGTGGTCGACGGCGCGGCCGATGCGGGCCAGTTGTTCATAGATCGCATCCTTGAAGGCGCGATCCGATTGACTCATTGCGATCATCCATTCTATTGATCAGTTGAATGATGGTACAATGCATTATACAGAACGGCTTCCCGCATGACAAGAGCCACAGATGGAATCAGTTCATTCGGCAGCTCAAAGTGTTCTTTGAGGACAGATTGAGCCATTGCCCCGCCCTGTTTTCCGCTCAGCAAATCCACGGCGGCAGCATATTTTTTCCTGTAAGTATCAATCCGCTCTTTCGGCATGCCATTTTTATCAAGAAGCGCCGTAAAACCTCGGTGTTCAGGCCGAGAATATAAGGCGTGCACTTGATTTTTTTACAGGGAGTTCAGTATACTGTAAATATGACGCATAGAGCCTACAGGTTCCGCTTCTACCCAACTGAGGAGCAAGCCAAACTGCTGTCCCGAACCTTCGGGTGTGTCCGCTATGTCTACAA
>JAJZZT010000014.1 GCA_021797415.1 Bacillota bacterium | reverse complement strand
GGTCAGCATCGTCGGCGGACTCGTGCTGGGACAGGCGGCCGTGGACGCTGGGATTGTCTCGGCTCCGGTGGTCATCGTGGTCGCCGCCTCCGGTGTGGCGTCTTTCACCGTACCGCGGTACAGTTTCAGTTTCTCCTTTCGCCTGCTTCGCTTTCCGATGTTGCTGCTGGCCGCGCTGCTCGGACTGTACGGCATCACGATTGCATTTCTTGCAGTACTCATCCACTTGGTCAATCTGCAGTCATTCGGCGTCCCCTACCTGGCGCCCATACCGTCCCGTTCGCGGATAGGATGGAAAGATGTGGTGCTTCCCCAAGCGAAAGAGGCATCTTTTGCCCGGAGGCCGGCATCCGGCGCGTCATTGCCGGAACAGGGGCATGCGGGCGAGAGTACGGGGCATGCGGGCGAGAGTACGGGGCGTGCGGGCGAGAGTACGGGGCGTGCGGGCGAGAGTACGGGGCATGCGGGCGAGAGTACGGGGCATGCGGGCGAGAGTACGGGGCATGCGGGCGAGAGTACGGGGCGTGCGGGCGAGAGTACGGGGCATGCGGACGGGCGACAGGGCGATGCGCCGTGAAACGGCCGGTTGCGCTGGCGCTTGCTCTTGCGGCAGGGCTCTGTCTCCCAGGCTGTTGGGACCAGGTGGAACTGAACGATCGCGCCATCGTCGTGGGCAGCGGATTGGACTGGCGGGAGCGCGCTCCGTCTGTGACCCTCACGGAACAGATCGTATTGCCGCAGGGCATCCGTTCTGAATCGACGCTCGCGCAGAACTCGGTCACGCTGTCCGCTTCGGGCGACAGTGTTCAGGATGCAATGGAGAAAATCCAGAGCTATCTGTCGCGAAAGACATTCATCAGCCACCGCCGCGTCTTTTTCATCGGCGAGACGATGGCGCAACATGGCATCCTGTCTGTGCTGGATGAGATGAGCCGCAATCGCGATGTGCGGTTGCGTTCGGACGCCTTTGTAGTCCGCCGTGCGTCCGCGGCGGATGTGTTGCGACTGCACTCGCCGTTAGAGAAGATACCCAGTCTGGGGGTGGTGCGCAGCCGCCATCTGCTCGGGGCGACGACGGGCACCTCTTTTCTCGATTTTCTCATCGCCGCGTCTGACGAAACCGGGTGTCCCACCTTGCCTATGGTGGAGGTGCGGCCGAGCGGTCTGATGGTGGGCCGGCACAAGGAAGATATTCTGCGCTTCACCGGCCGGGCCATCTTTGATAAAAATTTGAAATGCATCGACTACCTCACCGTGAACGAGGCGACGTACCGCCTGTGGGTGCTGGGCGCCCTGGGATCACGACCGCTGACCGTGCCGCTGCCTAAAAATTACGGAAAGATCACGGTGGATGTGAGGAAATTCCGCTCCACCGTCAAGGTTCACTGGACAACCGGCGCTCCGCGCTTTGACATCCGTCTGTCCATGATAGGGTCGGTCATGGAAAATCCGAACGCGCTCGACCTGAAAAAACAGGCGATGGTAAAAAAGGTTGAACAGGCCATGGGCGCGGCCATCGCGCAGCGCACCTGGAAGATGATCCACCGAGTCCAGCGGAAGGACCGCGCGGACATCTTCCAGTTCGGCAACGACGTGTTCCGCCGCTATCCGCGGAGGTGGAACGCGGTGAAAAAGGATTGGCCAACACTGTTTCCTGCGGCCAGGGTGACCGTCCGCTGCAAGACTATCCTGCTGACAACCGGTGCGACGGGGCGTTCCCTGCACTTGAAACCATCACAGTTTGACGAGTCGGGGTGGTGAGCCGGTGAACCGGATGTCCGGCATGCAATTGTTCTGGCTGGTTGCCGCCTTCGATCTGGGGATGGCCCTGTTCGTGGTGCTGGCAGCCAGTATCAAGATCGCGCAGCGCGACGCCTGGCTGTCGGTCGTGCTGGCGACGCTTGCCAGCATGCTGATCATGTACGCGGTCATGCGCGTGAGCCTCCGCCATCCGGATCTCACCATGGTGGAGTACACGCCGGTCATCCTCGGCAAATGGATCGGCCTTCCGCTTGCCGTGCTCATGCTGCTGCACTGGACGGCGGTGACGGGCGTCATTGTCCGCCAGACCACCGACGTGCTCATCACGTCCGCCTATCACCAGACACCGATCTGGGTGTTCGTGTTCACCATTATTGCGCTGGCGATCTATGCCCTGCATCAAGGGGGGTTGCAGACGCTCAGCCGCATGGCATTTCTGATTGGCCCCATTATTCTGGTTGCGCTCATCGGTCCCATGATCGCCAATGTGCCCAACATCCAGTTTGTGCGTCTGCTGCCCGTGTACGCGGCGACCGGACCGGCGAAGATCATCGCCGGGACCGTGCCCACCTATGGATTTCTCGGCCAGGCGATCCTTGTCGGCATGTTCACGCCGATGGTGCAGCATCCTTCGCGTATGACCCGCTATGCCGTCGCAGGCATCGCCGCATCGGGGGCTGTTCTGACCTTAGGCACGATGATGGTTCTTGGCCTGTTTGGGCCGGATCTGCCCGCCCGGATGTGGAACCCCTTTCTGGACGCCCTCCGCTACGTCTCAATCGCTGGAGTGTTCGAAAAGTCCGACGCGATTATCGTGCTCGCCTGGTTTATGAGCGCATTTGTCCGCATCGCGGCGTTTTTGTACGTTTCCGCTTACGGCTGGGCGCGCCTGTTCCATCTCAGGAACTGGCTTCCGTTTCTGTGGGGGCTCGGGGTACTCGACGCGGTGGTGGCGCTGTGGCCGCACAATATCGTCTCGACGTTTGTCACCTGGATCCAGACGGTGCACGAACCGATCGCCGTGCCCGTTTTGCTCACGGCAACGCCGCTTTTGCTGTGGGCGGCGTCCGCGGTCCGAGGCTGGCTGGGCGGAGAGCGCGGACAGGCGAAACAGAAGGCGCGCCGTCTGTGATCCCGTTTTATCCCATGTCCCCTGGGAGTGTGGCGTCGACCATAGGTCCTATTCCCAGTTCGCCAGTTGCTCTGCAAAGGAACGGCTGGAGTGAAGCGGGGGCTTTTTCAACAGGTCGCTTGGCGCGCATTCGTTGTGACGGAGAATCTTTTCGTTCAATGCGGCGGTGCGGCGGGCGACCTCGCTCTCATTCAGCATGGGCCGCAGTTCGACCAACCGGCGCAGCGTTTCCCGGATTTCATGCTGCAATTCCAGCCACTCCGGCAGCACGCGCGCGTTTTTCAGGATGCCGTAAACCATGCCGTCGCCCGAAAAGGCCGGATCGTCCAGCGGAAGCGGCTTGCCCTGTCCCGCAAGGTTGGCAAAACCGCCGTCGCGCCGGTGCTGCTCAATCACATCGTCGAGCCATGTCTGAAAGCGCAACTCGCGCACCGTTTGCTCGGCGCTGTGCTCCAGCATCTCCCGCGGGACACTTTCCTCAGGCGCGGCTAGAGGCGGTCTGGCGGGAGGCAGACCGGCGGCTGGGTGGGGAGGAAAGACGTCCGAAGAGGCGGAGGGCTGTGCGGAGATATTCGGAGACGCAGCCGCCGCACGGTCGCGCGCGGTGTCCGGCGTCGCGGTCTGTGCATCGCGGTAATGTGGGTGATATGAAAGATACCTCCGCAAACTCCGGGTGATAAATTTCATCGGGAACACCCTCTCTGATCCGTTCCATTATACCATCCACCCGCCTGTCCAGAGCAGCTTTACGCCGCGAATCCAGTAAACGGCCAAACTTCAACGCATCTGCTCTTTGATTTCTTGGATCACGTCTTGGAGCGTGATGTTCCACGCGGCGCCAAGTTACCGAGCATATCCGCATTCACTTATAACTATCATTTAACAAAGTCTTGTAAGAAACCGCCGCCGATGTTAGCACAGCTGAAGAATAATTATCAAGTAACTCTAAAGAATACTTTGAGGCTTTGGGTGCATAGAAAGTTAGTTCTCCAGATGCAGACTGTCCCGGCCCTAGGGTCACGGCAGGGAATGGCTGGCGCTCACCAAAGGTCTCACTACTCAACTGGGACACCTGGCCATTTCCAACGAACTGGAAGTTGTCTGGACTAACGTACACGGACTTCTTGGTATTGTTGCTTACCTTGATGCCCTGATTGTGGGGATGCGGTACAGTGTTTGAGGCGGTTGCCATTGAGGATGCCCCAGCATATTGTCATGGGAGAATATCCTTTCAATGGCCGCCCCGGGCGCAACGGCACCGATGAATACCGCGAAGCCGGCAAGGATAATCAATGTCCGTGAAAAACTTTTCACTCGCCTGTACCTCTACGTTGTTTAGGATAGTGCATATTACCCCATTCAGAGAGAATTTATGCAAGATTACGCTACGGCAAGATTTTTTAAATGAAATGAGTTGACACGGGATTATTCGAGAAGTAACAGGGCCCACGCATCTTTCTTCCAGTTCTTCGATCTCGCGTTGCCTCTCAGCGAAAGAGTAGAGGAGAAACCCTCTCGCCCACTGTCGATTCACAGTGGAATCGCCTCCTTGGGTGTTTGCACCTTGGAGGCTTTCTGCATTTTCCTGTGCTTTCCTGTCTTCTTTCCAATCAATCTCGTACTATTTGTTCTCTTGCTTCATATGGCAAAACCCTTGTCATACGCGGCCTCTGGTCAACAATAATTCAAGAGATGCGTGGGGACTGTCGCGAATCGACATGGATTTTTATCCCATGTCCCCGGACGCTGTGATGCGCCGCACAGCGGGTTGACGCTGTCAGCCATATACTGGAGGAGCGTTGATCGCCCCAATCAGTGCGGGCGCACAACGAAGCGCCCTGGAAACCTTATTCCAGGTTCCAAAGGATAATGGACATGGGGGAATGAACCGTGGAACTGATCGTGGAGCAGGCAGGCGACGGCGCATATCTGGAACAGACGGCGGTGGTCAATTTCAGTCATCCGGCCGTGGCCTCGGTCATCGCGGCGATCCGGGAACGTGCAGACGCCGATGAAATCCGCGCAAGACTGGCGTTTGAATACGTC
>JAJZZT010000001.1 GCA_021797415.1 Bacillota bacterium | reverse complement strand
AACCATTGCACCTGCAAAGAGGACTTTATCCCATGTCCCCTCGGTCCGCATTTCTGGCCGCTTTCTTGCCCTGCGCCGATGTGGGAACCATCACAAGTACGACCCACCCCTACGAAGACACGTCGCGCCGCACGAACACCCGCCACGAGACGGCGTTCAACACGATAAAATAGACCGCCAGCACAACGATTGAGAAGCCCATCGTCATCCCGGCGACGGGTGGCCCGCCCGAGATGTATTGCATAAGATCCGTATTGGCGAAGAGAATGTACTTGTCCCATGTGAAGCTGCTCAGCAACTGCACCAAGGTGACGCCGACAAACAGGGTGATGATCGAAAGGGCGATCGCCAGGGCGCTGCTCCGGAAGACGGCGGAGATCATGAAGGCGATCGTCACGATCATGACGCCTGAGATCAGCGCCAACGCATACCCAAGGAGTACATAGGATCCCGTCGTCATCTGCGTGACCATCTGTTTGGCGTTCACGAAGACGAGCGGTTCACCGACGCCTTTGAAACCAAAGAAGATGCCTCCGATGACAATCGAGGAAACGAGCACCAGTACAAACATCGCTAGCGTAACGAGCATCACGGACACGTATTTTGACAGAATGATGCGCGTTCGGTGCACTGGTTGTGTCAGCAACGCTTTGATCGTTCCGCCTGCAAATTCGCCTGCGACGATATCGCCTGCCAAGACCGTTACGAACACGACTCCGATTTGGCCCACGCTCAGCGCGCCGATGGTGAATACCCATGCGTCCTGGTGCCCGGGAGGAAGATTGTGGGCGATGTCATACGTGTTTATGGCCATTTGTGCTTTGATCCGCGAACGGTCAATCGGAGGCAGGTATGTGTGCGGATTGGAGAGCGTGGCCTCGGCTTGGGCGTTTTGGCTCAACAGCGCCTGTTTCCAGTTTGCGCTGGGTTTGAGATGGGCATTGATGACGATTGCGGCGACCAGCACGATCACGACGATCAGCGCCGCCATGATCCAGGTCCGCAAACGCAAGGCGATCTTGATGGATTCATTTTGAATGAGTTTAAGCATGCCGCACCTCTCCCGTCATCTCAAGGAATGATTCTTCCAGGGTTCTGGTGACTGTGCGGACTCCGGACACTTTTACGCCGGCGTGAACCAGGGCCGCAACAACATCGGCCACGGCGAGAGGGTCGAGCACCACATCCAGTTCTCCGCTTTCCGGCGCGGTTTGACATGCGAGATCCGCATTTGCAAAAATGCTCATCGCCAGTTCATGATTGTCCACTTTGAACCGCGTGGTCTGGACCGCAGACGCCGCATCGCCCTTCATCTCGTTGATGGATCGAATGTCGACCAGTTTGCCTTCTTGAATGATGGCCACTCGGTCGCACATCAGTTCCATCTCCGCGAGCAGATGCGAAGACACGATGACAGACATGCCCCGCTGCGAAGCGAGCGAACGCAAATGATCGCGAAACTCCCGTATCCCGGCCGGATCCAGTCCGTTTGTCGGCTCGTCCAGTATCAATATGGAAGGATCCCGCAACAGAGCCAGAGCGAGGCCCAAACGTTGACGCATGCCCAGCGAATACTTCCGAACCTTGTCGTGAATGCGGCTCTTCAATCCCACCAACTGGACCACTTCGTCGATGCGGGCCCGGTTGACGCCGGGTGTCATGCGGGCAAAGTGAAGCAGATTCTGATACCCGCTCAAATACTTGTACATTTCCGGGTTCTCGACGATGGCGCCGATATGGCTCATTGCGGATTCGAAGTTTTTGGTCACGTCCACACCGTGCACGAGGGCGCTTCCTTTGGTGATCCCGATCAAGCCCACAATCATCCGGATCGTTGTCGTTTTTCCCGCTCCGTTCGGTCCGAGAAGGCCAAACACTTCCCCTTTGCGCACGGTAAACGACAGGTCGTCGACGATTGTCTTTCGGCCGATCACCTTTGTCAAATTTTTTATTTCGAGTGCGGCCTCGGTGCTCATGAACTTCCTCCGATCTGAAATAGTGAGCGATCATACGCCGGATTTGGCGCCTCAGGATCAATCACAAATACGTTTCCGCAAAACCTTTTCGCAAAACTTTTCCACGAATCGACCAAGACGCTCCTGACACGCTACACTAGACTCAGATTATACACAATGCTGCAAAGTGACAAGGAGAAAAAATCATGAGAGTGGCCATGTCCAGGTCTGCTTCACAGTCAAAAAACGCTGGCTGAGTCGCTGCAATTCATCCACGGATTGGGAATCAAGCATGTGGATATAGGGGCACTGCAAGGGTGGTGTCACATACAGACCCTTGCGCTGCTTGCCGATTCAGATAAGGGTTACAATGAACTGCGGCGTTTGCTGGACGAAATTCAACTTCAGGTCTGGACGGACTGCGGATTATGGAAATCGAGGCCGCCATCTCCCAATCTCACCGTTTGCAGAGCACCACAAGCACCAGGCCCTTGTAAGGGCGTCCCTTGCTTGGCCGATGCTGTGGAGTTGCGACGCTTCGCGTTCAACTTGCGAGCGATTGTCCGGGCAGATCAGCGGCATTCTATGGCGACCGAGTGGGCTGGGGATGGGCCGCAACCGTTGATCCAGGATGCCCTGGTTTGTGCGGGAAATGTGTACAAGTAATAGACAGATTTTTCGGTCAATATATTCCCGTACAAGCCGCATCCCTGTTACGCTGAGGGCGGGATCTGGATGGATCGCTGCGGCGGCGCGGGGCATTCATGCATTGCGCGACGCCGACGCCACGGCAAAACGGGGAGTGGACGCCATGGAGGCCGATGCAGAAGAAAAAACGGCGGAGAAGCCGAGCAAGTTTTCCGGTCAGCCGCTGCGCGCGCCTTTGATCACGCTGTCGCAGATGCTGGAATCCACGGTGAAAAGCGCGCCGGACGCCGAGGCCATGGTATTTTACGGGCGCGTGTGGAGCTATGCGCAACTGGCCGCCGCGGTATCCGCCGCGGCGGCCGCGTGCGCGCGGTGCGGCGTCGGCAAGGGAGACCGCGTCGGACTCTTGTTGCCGAATTGTCCGCAGTATGTCGTCTCGTACTACGCATTGGCCAGGATCGGAGCGGTGACCGTGCAACTGAACCCTCTCCTGACGGGGCATGAGCTGGCGGAGATTGTCGCGGACTGCGGAATGAAAGCCGCAGTCGCGATCGATCGGCTCGCTCCACTGTTGCTGCAAATCGCCGGCGGGTCGCTCGACTGCGTCGTCTCCGTCGCGTTCGGGGAGAAGCGGGCGACGGCGGATGTAGCGGACCGCGGTGATGTAGCGGTGGATGTGCCGGCGGATGTTGCGGACCGAGGCGATGTGCGCGAACGGTCATGGGACGCCTGGCTGCAAGAAGGGTTCGCGCTGGCAAAAACGGGGGAACCGCTGTCGCCGCCGCTCGACCCGTCCGTCGACGCGGCTGTTCTGCAGTATACCGGAGGGACCACGGGTTCACCCAAGGGAGCGCTGCTGACACACGCCAATCTGGTTACGAACGTGGAGCAGATACGGGAGTTTTTCCTGTCGGCGGGACTCGTACCGGGAGACAGGTGCCTGTGCGCACTGCCGCTCTTTCACGTCTACGGCATGACCTGCGCCATGAACGCGAGTATCGCGGCGGGCATGTCACTGGTGCTTGTCCCGCAATTCCAGCCGGACGAGGTGATGGAAATCATCCGGACGTACCGGCCGTCGTACTTTCCCGGCGTGCCCACCATGTACATGGCGTTGGCCGCGCGACCCGGCGCGGCGACGGCGGGACTGGACGCGATCCGCGTCTGCATCAGCGGTTCCGCCCCGTTTCCGCCTGAAGCGATGCGGCGGTTTGAAGCGGCGACGGGCGCGATCGTGCTGGAAGGGTACGGATTGTCCGAGGCGTCGCCCCTGACGCATGTGAATCCTTTCACGGGGCATCGCAAGCCGGGCAGTGTGGGACCGCCTGTCGGCGGCACGGAAGCCGCGGTGGTGGACAGCGAGACGGGGTCGAGGATTCTTCCGGTCGGCGCACAGGGGGAACTGGTGGTTCGCGGGCCCCAGGTGATGGCCGGCTACTTTGGCCGTCCGCAGGAGACGGGCGCCGCGCTGCGCGACGGCTGGCTGTACACGGGGGACATCGCGCGGATGGATGAGGACGGGTATACGTACATTGTGGACAGGAAAAAGGACGTGATCATTGCGAGCGGTTTCAAGGTGTACCCGCGGGAGGTCGAGGAGGTGCTGCTCGCCCACCCCGCCATCGCGGAGGCGGCGGTGATCGGGGTGCCCGACGCTTACCGCGGCGAGACGGTCGCCGCGCATATTGTGCTGCGGGCGGGCGCCACGCTGTCGCGGGACGAACTGGACGCGCATTGTCGCAGGTCGCTGGCTTCCTATAAAGTGCCGCACGAGGTGGTGTACGCCGCCGGCCTGCCGAAAACCGCCGTGGGCAAGACGCTGCGCCGGGCGCTGCGGGAATCGCATGTCAGTTCGGAAGCGACACCGTGAACACCGACCCTTTTCCTGGAGTGCTGGCGGCGGTGATATCGCCGCCGTGCGCCTCGACGATCCATTTGGCGATGGACAGTCCGAGCCCCGTGCCGCCGGACGGACGGTGCCGGCTTGCGTCGCCGCGCACAAAGCGCTCAAAAATCTGGGGAAGGAGTTCGGCGGGAATGCCGATTCCAGTATCGCTCACGCGGACGGTTGCGCGCAATGTGTCGCATTCCACGGCGACCGTGATGATCGCGTCGGCGTGAGTATAGGAGAACGCGTTGTCGAGCAGGATGAGGAACAACTGGCGAAGACGGGCCAGGTCGCCCGGCACGACACAGGCGGCGCTCGGAAGGGTGACCCGGATGGTCTTCTCCTGCGCGTCTGCCATCGGTTGCATGGTTTCTACTAAATTTTGTATAAGAATGGCGAGGTTCACCGGTTTTCTCTCGATCAATTGTTCATGTGAATCCGCGCGCGCCAGCG
>JAJZZT010000022.1 GCA_021797415.1 Bacillota bacterium | reverse complement strand
CGCATGGGGGAGTTTGGCGTCATGACCGGATTGTTGATCGCAGGCGCGATTCTTGGCCTGCTGGCGGTCGGCACGGGAGCGTTTGCCGCGCATGTGCTGAAGGAAAAATTGGCTCCCGAGCAGTTCACCACGTTTCAGGTGGGCGCACAATACCAGATGTACCATGCGCTCGCCATCGTCGCGTCAGCCTTGTTCGTCAGTCGCGCCCCGCGGTTGACGATGAGTGCCGACGTGCTGTTTCTGCTCGGCATCGTGCTGTTTTCAGGGAGCCTGTACGCGCTGTCGTTGACGCGGTTGCGTAAGCTGGGAATGATCGCCCCTTTGGGCGGATTGTGTTTCATGGGCGGCTGGGCGTTGTTGGCCGTCGCCATCAGCAGATAAGGAGTGTATCGGTGTGGCGCAGCATATCGCGACCATGTTGGTCCAACTGGGCAATCACAGGGATCGGGCGACGGGCGCCATTTCCGTTCCGGTGTACCATTCAGCGACGTACTCCCATTCTGCGCTTGGCGAGAGCACGGGATACGACTACACGCGCTCGGAGAACCCCACGCGCGCCGTTCTGGAAGACGCGATCGCCGGTCTGGAGGGCGGCGCGCGCGGATTCGCCTTTTCATCCGGCATGGCGGCGGTGCACGCGGCATTTTGTCTGCTGGCTCCGGGCGACCACGTCATCGCTTCCAATGACCTGTACGGCGGCACATACAGGTTGTTTGAACAATTATTGAAGCCTCTCGGTATGCGTTTCACCTACGTGGACATGGGCGATCCAGAAAACGTGCGGGCGGCGCTGACCGATCGCACGAAGGCGGTCTTCATTGAGTCGCCGACGAACCCGACCATGAAAATTGCCGACATTGCAGGCTGCGCGCGGGTGGCGAAGTCCGCGGGAGCGTGGACGTTTGTCGACAATACGTTTTTGACCCCCTATTTCCAGCGCCCGATCGAACTCGGCGCCGATGTCGTGCTGCACTCCGCGACAAAGTACCTGGGCGGGCACAACGATGTGCTGGCCGGTCTGGCCGTCGCGGCGGATGAAGACACCGCAAAGCGGCTCGCGTTCGCGCAAAACGCCGTCGGCGCGGTGCTCGGCCCCCAGGATGCCTGGCTTTTGTTGCGCGGGATGAAGACGCTGGCCCTGCGCATGGAGCGCCACCAGGACAACGCCGTCGCGGTCAGCCGGTTTCTCGCGGAACACCCGTCCATACAACGGGTGTACTATCCCGGACTGGACGGTCATCCAGGGAAGGCCGTCCAGCGGGAGCAGGCCACGGGATATGGCGGCATGGTTTCCTTTGAGGTTGTGGACGAGCGCATGGTGGAACCGCTGCTTTCCGCCGTGCGCGTGATCACGTTTGCGGAGAGTCTCGGCGGTGTGGAGTCGCTGATCACCTTCCCCGCCCGTCAGACGCACGCGGACATTCCTCGCGAGGTGCGCGAGGCGTACGGGGTGACCGACCGGCTGCTCCGGCTGTCTGTGGGTGTCGAGGCGGCGGAGGACATCATCGCCGATCTGGCGCAAGCCCTCGGGGGTATGGAATGATGTCCGCCGGACAACCGGACAAGATGCAGAAACTCGGCATGAACCGGTTTCTCCCTGAGCATATTATGCCTGCGCCATGACACAAAGAGGTTGTCCAAAAAGGGGAGTTCTGCCCCCTTTTTGGACAACCTCACAAAGTGACAGGGGGGAGCGCGGCATGGCAGTGGAGACGGTGACGTTGCAGTCCATGACGCAGCGCATGAGCCGCGGCGAAACATTTCTCGTGCTGGACGTGCGGGGAAAGAGCGGGTTTCAGAACTGGCAGATCAAGGGACAGAGTGTGCAGGCTGTCAATATCCCCTTTTTTGATTTCCAGGAGAATGAGGTCAACGATGCGCTGGCCTCCGAACAGACGCACGTTGTTTTCCTGAACGCGGAGGAACCCACTGCGTACAAGGTCGCACAGCGGTTTTTGGCGAAGGGGTTCAGGGTTTCCCAACTGCTCGGCGGGTTTTTGGAATGGCGCAACCTGTATCTGCACAGTACGGTGGCGGTGAGTCCGACGCTGAAACTGCTGCAGGTCAATCGCGTCGGAACGGGATGTCTCTCGTATGTCCTGATCACGGGGCACGAAGCGGTCGTCGTCGATCCGACCAGGCACGCGGAGGAGTACCTGCGCCTCATTGAGCGTGAGAACGTGAAGCTGACGCACATTGTGGACACGCGCGTGCACGGCGACCATATTTCCGGAGCGCCGACGCTTTTGGCGGCGACTTCCGCCGAGTACCATATGCCTGTCGGGACGCTCCATGCACACGGACGACCCGTGTCTCTCCTGAAACGGGGGACCGTTCACTTTGGCGCGGTCGATACCCAGGTGATCGTACTGGACACGGAGGGCGAGACGGGCGGCGATGCGCTGCTGCTGGTCGATGGCCGGTATCTGCTTTGCGGCGACGCCATCGCGGTGGGTGAGGTGGGGATTCCGGATCTGTTCGGCAGCGCGCAGGAGTGGGCGGACAAGCTGTTCAACACAGTGCTGCGCGAACTCAAGAACGCTTCTGACGATGTGCTTGTCCTGCCCGCGCACTATGCGGATATCCAGGCAGTCAACCAGGGAGGATTTGTGGGTGCGCTGCTCGGCGATATCCGGCTTGGCGCGGAAGCGATGGCAAAAGGCAAGACGCTCACGTTCAAAGACCGCCCGCCAGGTTTCGTCTCATCCCTGCCTGCGGTGGATGATGTCATCAGGCGGGTCAACGCGGGCTTGGAGACAAGTGGAGTTGAGGAGTTTGACGGATTTTCATGAGGCGGGCGCGGATGTCCGGATACCCGCATTGGCTCTATTGCCGGATGGGCCGTTCATGTACTCCGGCAGCGCGTTGGCCCCTTTTGTCGATCAGGAGGCGCTCACACTGGCGGCGCGCGAACAGCGCCTTCCCATCCTTCATTATTGGGTGCACCGCCAGGCGCTGCTCCTCGGGGCGCGAGACGAGAAGCTGCCGTACGCCCACGATGCGATCGACGCGCTGCGCCGTGCGGGGTGGTCGGTCGTGGTGCGGCCGTTCGGCGGTCTTGCGGTTCCTGTGGACAGCGGTGTTTTGAACGTCTCCCTGATCATGCCCGAAGACTGGACGTTATCCGACATGTTTGTCCTGTTTTCCGAGCTGCTCGCCGATGCCTGCCGCCCGGCGGGCCGGGTGCGTGTCGGCGAAATTGCCGGTTCCTACTGCGCGGGCCGTTACGACCTGTCGATCGACGGTGTCAAATACGCTGGCATCGCTTTGCGCAGGATCGTCGGCGCGGTGGTGGCCAGCGCTTTTATCAATGTATTCGGCACGGCGCTTGATCGAATCAGCACCATCCACACATTTTATAAATTGGCTAAAAAGGATATAATATCCACGCCGGATTCGATGTGGATACAGCGCGACAAAGTGGGGAATCTTGCGGAGTTGGCCGCAAAATCCGTGGCTATCGCAGATGTCATGGAATGGCTACAATCGGCCATTGCGCGGCGCAACATCCCGCTGTCATGGCCGAAGTCCTTGAATGGCGCGGTCGAGCGGCATCTGCCGGAGGCGAGCAAGCGTCTCTTGCACAGCCGCAAAAGTCTGGACTGGCCTGCGTGGAAGCGCGGACCGTCTTGACGCTTTGCGCTTTCGGCGTGTTATATTTGCGGCAGAGAGCCCCTGTCACCGCTACATTCCACATCGCGGCCGCCTGAAAAGTGAAGGAGGATTCTCCGCGATGGGATACAGATGGTCGTTGTCAACGGCCGTTGTGCTGTTGGTGGACAGTGTGCTGGGGGCGCTCGTGGTGGGGCTTGGCGCTGGTTTTGCTTGACCGGACTGGCCGCTTTGCGGCGGGAAGTGGATTCCTCCGCTGCATGACGGCAGGGTACTCGTGGAGTACGCGCACCGTTTGTTCACGCTGCTCGTCGCCTGCCTGGTGATCTTTAACGCGTGGCGGTCATGGCGCTTGCGGCGCGGTGACCGGACGGTTGCACGGCTAGCTTTGGCGTCTGTTCTGTTGCTGTTTTTGCAGGCCGGCTTTGGAGCATGGATCGTGGTGGGAAAACTGCCGGCTGTTTTTACCGTTGTCGATATTGTTAACAGCATGATTCTTCTGGCCGTGCTGGCGGCGCTCACAGCCGTCGGAGTGCAGGAAACGTGCGATGAGCGCCTGTTCGCGAGGTCGACGGCAGCGCGTGGCGCGATCGCCGAGGTGACGGGCGATTTGCGGGCCAGGGCGCGAGCGTTGCGCCTGCCGTCTGTGTTTGTGGCGGCGGTGGTTTTTGTCCAGATTGCGGTGGGAGCGTATTTTCGCCATTCCGGCGACGGTGAGGCGCTGTTTGGTCACGATGCCTACCTGCGCAGCCACTTTGAATATTTCATGCCCAGTTACCCGGCGGCGGTCGCGTGGCTGATGTTTCATATGATGATCGGCGTTGCGGCGACAGGCGCGATCGTTTGGCTATTGGCGCAAAGTGTGCGGGTCAAACGTCATGTGTCCGTTGTCGTTGCGCTGGCGGCCGCGGCGTTGTGTCAGTTCATTTTCGGATTTGCGTCACTTGCCGACAGACTCGCCCTGTGGACGGATACGGCGCATTTTGCGGGTGGGGCGTTGATGGCGGGTTGCGCCGGGTATCTGCTCGCGCGCGTGCTGATTGAGGCGGTTCCCGAACGGGCGTTGCGGCGCAAGAGGGCGGTCGCGCCGCACGCGGGGTGGAGGCTGCGTTCCAGTCCCTGATTTCCGCTGGTTGTCCACGCGGTGGAGCGATTGTGGCAGGCGATTCAATATTTCGTTTTTTGGATCACAGGGGGAGAAAATCGGTGAAAGACGGTGCGTCGATGGTGGTGGGCCAGGCGACGGCGGCGGATGAGTTGCCGATCCGCCGTCCGTGGCGCGATATCTATCGCGATTATGTGAACGTCACGAAACCGGGAATCACGATGTCAAATGCGATGA
>JAJZZT010000410.1 GCA_021797415.1 Bacillota bacterium | reverse complement strand
CGGTGCGGAGGAAGCCGAAGCGCTTGTCAAAGCGGGCATTCCCTTTGAAATCGTGCCGGGCGTCAGTTCCGTGCTCGCGGCTCCCGCGTACGCCGGCATCCCGCTGACACACAGGACGCTCGCCTCCGGATTTCACGTGGTGGCAGGTCACGAGTGTCTGGAGTCTTCGGGAACACCCTGGGATGCACTGGGGCGTTCGAGCTATACGCTGGTGATTCTGATGGGGGTGGGCCATCTGAAGGAGATTGCCGATTGTCTGATGGATCATGGCCGGGCGCCGGACACCCCCGTTGCGATTGTGCGCGCGGCGACGACGCCGCGGCAAGAAGTGTTGGAGGCGACCCTGGAATCGATCGCGTCTCTGGCGAGCGAACGGCGTTTGACTCCGCCCGCCGTGATCGTGGTGGGCGATGTCGTGAAGTTGCGGCGTACGCTGCATTGGTTTGATACGACGGATTGATCCTTTGAAATGAGGGAGAGCCATCATGAAACGTCCCCGCGTCGCAATCGCCGGAGTGAGCAGCGGCGCCGGAAAGACGACGGTGACGCTCGGATTGCTCGCGGCTTTGCGCAGGCGCGGTCTGCGGGTGCAGGGATTCAAGGTCGGCCCGGATTATATTGATCCCGGTTATCACAGTCTTGTCACCGGACGCCCGGCGCGCAATCTCGACACCTGGATGATGTCACGCGATGTCATGCGCGAAGTGTTCGACAGGGGGAGCGAGGGGGCGGACATCTCCGTGATCGAAGGGGTCATGGGCATGTACGACGGCAAGGATTCCCTGTCGGATGCGGGGAGCACGGCGGAAATCAGCCACTTGTTGGCGACGCCTGTCCTGCTTGTCGTCGATATTTCAAGCATGGCGCGCAGCGTCGCCGGAATTGTCCTCGGATTTCAGCAATTGGGCCGGCGAGCGGGGTGGAAGGAACCGCTCGCCGGCGTGATCGTCAATCGCGCGGGGAGCCATGGTCATTATGAACTGGTGAAGGCGGCCGTGGAACAGGTGTGCGGGATACCGGTTGCGGGGTATCTGACAGGGCGGGAAGGAATGCAGATTCCGGAGCGGCACCTCGGCCTGGTTCCGGCTGCTGAACACGGTGCGGCGGGCGGCTTGTTCGACGCGCTGGCGGACGCCGTGGAGGCGACCGTGGATGTGGAGCAGATCCTGCGGCTGGCGCGCGGCGCACCGGAGTGGTCATCCCCTTCTCCCGCGCTGTTTGCCGGCGAGAGGCGCGCACCTGTGGCGACGATCGCAATCGCGCGCGATCGGGCGTTCAATTTTTACTATCCGGAAAACCTTGAACTGCTTGAGTGGCACGGCGCACAGCTTGTGGAATTCCGGCCGCTGGAGGATGAGCCTGTTCCGCCGCAGGCGGACGGGGTCTACATCGGCGGGGGATTTCCCGAGGAATTTGCGGCATTGTTGGGGACCTGCGACAGGGCTGTTGAAAGTCTGAGGGAGTGTGCCCGCCGTTTCCTGCCCATGGTGGCGGAATGCGGTGGATTGATGCTGCTTGCGCGACAACTGACGGATCGGTCCGGGAAGACGCACCCCATGGCGGGAATCGTGCCGGCGCACATCACGATGCAGTCGCGCCTGGCGGGTCTTGGCTACCGCGAAGTCACCGCGCGTCTGGACACGGTTTTGCTGCGGGCGGGGGAGCGCGCGCGCGGACACGAGTTTCACTATTCGACGGCGGCGTACGATCGGCCGGATGATCCGCCGTTCGCTTACGATACCGCAGGATCGCGGGGGAGCGGCCGCGAGGGATACGCGGCGGGCAGCGTGCTTGCCGGTTACACACATCTGCACTTTGCTTCCAATCCGGCCATGGCCGGCCGGTTTGTCGCGGCGTGCGCGGCGCATGCGCGACAGTATAACCCTGTCCGGGAACGGAGAAAGTAGAAGGAGACATCCATCACATGGAGGCCTCCGCGCGTGACAAATGAGTCAGTGGATGAAATGCCGCCCCTTTCTTACTGGCGCGCTTCGATCGACCTGCCGGTCTTTCCGGCGCTCGACCGCGATCTAAACGTCGATGTCGCAGTAATCGGCGGAGGGATCACCGGGATCACGGCCGCCTATCTGCTGTGCCGGGATGGCCTGAACGTCGCGTTGCTTGAAGCGGACAGGATGGTGAAGGGCGCCACGGGGCACACCACCGCAAAGATCACGGCGCAGCACGGCCTGATCTATCATGAATTGACCGAGCACATGAATCGCGACAAGGCGAGGCTGTATTACGACGCCTCCATGGGAGCGCTCCATTTCATAAAAGAAACAATCCGGGAGCGCAGGATCGAGTGTGACTTCGAGGAACAGGACGCGTTTGTCTATACGACCACGGATAAGGCGGCGCGGCAGGTCGAACGGGAGTACCGGGCGTACGCGAACCTGGGGATTGACGGCGCGCTCGTCGACAGGATTCCGTTTGCCGTTCCGGTTCGCAACGCGCTTTGCATGAAGGGACAGGCGCAATTTCATCCGCTGCGTTACCTGGACAGCCTGGTTCGCGGGATTCGGGAGCTGGGGGGGCAGGTCTTCGAGCACACGCCCTGCGTCGCCGTCAAGGAGGGAACGCGCCCGACGGTCATCACCCGCGGCGGTCGGCAGGTGTCGGCTGATTTTCTGCTGATCGGCACACATTTTCCCTTCTACGATGCGCTTGGATTCTACTTTGCGCGCATGCAGGCGGAGCGGTCGTACGTCGTTGCGGTTGCCGCCAAAAGCGATTATCCGGGAGGCATGTACATTAGCGCGGACCATCCGTCGCGCTCGCTGCGCTCTGCGCCGACGGGCGACCGGACCATGGTCCTGATCGGCGGGGAGGGCCACAGGACAGGGGATGGGGGCGACACACTGGCGCATTACCGGGCGCTTGAGACGTTCGGCGCACAGGTGCTCGACCGCCATGACGTGTTGTACCGCTGGTCCGCGCAAGATCTGACGACGCTGGACAACGTCGCGTACATCGGGGAAATCACGGCGAGCCACGCCAACATTCTCGTGGCGACGGGTTACCGCAAGTGGGGCATGACCACCGGGACGACCGCCGCGCTGCTGCTGCGGGATATCGTCATGAAGCGCGACAGTCCGTACCGCGATCTCTACAGGCCGTCCCGCTTCTACGCGGATCCGGCGTTAAAGCGGGTTGTCGTGCAAAATGCCGTTGCCGCAGGGCACCTGGTCAAAGGGAAATGGGAGCGGCCCGCCCGCAGGATTGACGATCTGGCAAAGGGAGAGGGCGCCGTTGTCACCTTTGAGGGCGGGCGTGCGGGCGCATACCGGGATGACGGTGGACAGTTCCATGTCGTCGATACGACCTGCACGCATATGGGGTGCGAGGTGGTGTGGAATCGCGGGGACCGGACGTGGGACTGTCCCTGTCACGGATCCCGCTTTTCCTTCGATGGCGCCATTGTGGAAGGGCCGGCCAAATCAGGGCTCAAGCGCCTGCTGTAGACGGCGGTCTACATTTTTTTCGCGTACTCGATCACACATCCGTATGGAGCGGCAGGTCCCCCAACCAAATGCCCGCGGGAAGTCCCCGGCAGCCTAGCCGCGGGATCTATGATAGTTGACCGATCACGCGGCGGATGTTGTCGGCCGAGCGGTGCAATGCGGCCTGTTCTTCCTTGGTCAATTCCAGTTCGACGATCCGTTCGGCGCCGTGCCCTCCAAGCAGCACGGGCACGCCGAGAAACAGGTCGTGGACGCCGTACTGTCCGGTCACGTACGCGGAACAGGGCAGGATGCGCCGCCTGTCTTTCACGATCGCCTCAATCATCTGCAAAATGGAAGAGCCGGGAGCGTAGTAGGCGCCTCCTATTGTCAGATGGCGCACGATCTCCGTGCCGCCGTGCCGCGTTCTCTCAATGATGCGGTCGATCTTCTGACGGTCCAACAATGTTTCGATGGGAATGCCGCTCACGTAGGAGTATCTTGGCAGCGGGACCATTTCATCGCCGTGTCCGCCCAAGACGAGCGCCGAGACATCCTCCATCGATACGTCCAGTTCCAGCGCGATAAATGCGCGAAAGCGGGATGAATCCAGAACGCCGCCCAGCCCAATGACGCGCTCTGCCGGGAATCCGCTTTCGCGATAGGCGACATACGACATGACATCGCACGGATTCGTGACCAGAATCAACTGGGCGTCCGGCGAACGCACGACGATTTCTCGCACGACCTGCCGGACGACCTTCGCGTTGGATTGCGCGAGATCGTCGCGGTTCATGCCGGGTTTTCTCCCGCTTCCCGCCGTGATGACAACGATGTCGGAACGGTCGGTCAGATCGTAGTCTACGGTTCCCTGAAGCTGGCTGTCAAAGCCGTCAAGCGGGGCGGACTCCTGCATGTCGAGCGCTTTTCCCGCCGCCACTCCCTCAAGAATGTCGGTGAGGACCACATCCCCCAGTTCCCTTCGCGCCACGTACTGCGCGACGGTCGATCCGACATTGCCGGACCCCACGACAGTGATTTTTGGCCGTTTCGAGATCACACGATCGCCCCTCACGCGCCGCCTTTTTTGCTCGCGGCTTTGTGCACGGTGTTTCATGATCCTGTGCCCCGCGTCGCAACCAAGTTTAGCCTTGCAGACGGTGGACCGCATGAGCGGGTTGAACTATTTTGGGACCGGCCCGTCTCTTCAATTGGTTGTTCAAAAAGTGGGCAGAACTCCCCGGCGCATTGCCGCGTCATCGCCAGAAATGCTCCCTCACGTACCCGAAAACGTACGCTTAGGGACATGGGATAATGTCCACTGCACACTCGGTTTATCCCATGTCCCATTGCGCTGCGTGGGTCAACCCTGCCCACCTTTTGAACAGGTTTTTCAAGGGGAAGACATTATTCTGACCAGGAAAAATGCACCTCAATGTTTCCGGTTCGATCGATGGCGATGTCGTCCAGCAAGCACTGCAACGCCATACGCCGGGTGATCCCGTCGTACAGTTCGCCATTCCCAAAG
>JAJZZT010000349.1 GCA_021797415.1 Bacillota bacterium | reverse complement strand
GAATCCGACGACCTTCTTTCCGTGTATGGTCATGACCCGCCTGCGCAACACCTCTACCGAGGATTCCCCGGACTCGAGTTCTTGTAGATGCGCCTCCAGGCGACCGGCAAGATCTTCAGGTTCGCACGCATTCTTCATGGTGACAAAACGCGCTTGCAATGACGCCGCCGGTTGGATTAAGCTTAGATTCGCTGGCCCAAGGCGAATGGACGCCCCTTTTACGTCCAGCGTTTTCCCTGCCAGCCCCACGGCAACAGCAACGGTTTCCTGGGACGTTTGGATGAACAGGTGCGCTTGTCGGATCAGGTGTAGGCGCGTCCCGACGTACGTGCCTCCGCAGATCGGCGATATGGCCAAGCCATCGAGCGCATGCAACTGCGGAGCGTGCCTGCAGACCGATGCATAGACGCCTTCGCCTTGGTCCGTCGGCACCCATTTTCCGAAAACCGAGTAGCGGAGCCGCAAAAGGCGTTCCACGGGGTACGAGTCGTACACAAAGATCACCTCCATGGTATGTAGTATAGTGTAACGTGTGGTGTGATCGGTGGTCGCATGGAAATTTTACCATGGGACGTCTTTGCAGTCAAGCATTTTCATGATGCAGTGACTCTTTGAGTTGAGCACTAGTGGAGTGTCACGTGTGTTCCGTAATTCAGCCGTGATGCCTTCGGGCGATTTGCTTTTCCTCTTTTATGGAAGCAAAGAGTTCGCTGCTTCGCTGCGAGGGAATGCCAGCGCCATACGGATGACGGTGCAGGGAAGTCCACTTCGAGAACCGACTCAGCGGGCTATCTGGCTCCAGAATGGGCATTACACGATCGAAAGTCACGCCGTGTAATCGTCCGGGAAGCATTTTCTGATATCCTCGACGATACCCAGTTGCTCTCCGATGGCATCCAGCAAAAATGATGTGGATTCATATGCATATGTAAGACCAGAGTGTTTGTCTTTCTGGTGGATGATTGCGATAGGCAGTTCTTATGCTTTTATATGTATTATAATATATATAAAGGAACAAGGATGCTAAGACTTACAGAAACCCAATAAACTCAAGGGTTTCTTGTCCTTTTAATCAGATCATCGTCGGGTGTTTCGGCAATGCAGGAAACACATGGTGCAGCCATCCGTGGAGGAAGTTGCGCGCGAATGCACCTTGACCGGGTGGTTCTTCATTCGATATCTTGAAGAGCAAGGCCCCCATCTTAGGTTTCGGTACCAAGTTCCCGACAGGCAAATGGAACAAGCGATCGTTTTGATGGAGGAATTCCTGGCCAGCCGACTCGCGACCCTGCGCGATGCGTCCGCAATAGAAACCAGGCGCCTCATTCCGATAAAAGGCCTGAGGACGGAGTCTCCATGGTCGGGGGAGTCACGATGGAAACTGAGGCTTACGATCCCGAGATAAGCAAGTATGGCAGGCCTCAAGGCGTGGTTTTCGCGGAGAAGATATTTGGCATTTCAAACCAACTCGCCGTTAATGCGACGGCTCTATTAATCCGGAATGTGGAATTGTCGATTCTCGCAGGTTTCGCAGTCGTTTGCTACGGGATCGCTAGGTGACTTTCCGTTGGGAGAAGTAGAAGACGGACACACAGAGCAGGAGGAGTGCTAAATGAGTTCAGAGCGCATAAGATGGCTAGCCAGGGTCAACGATCCGTCGCTGGCGATCGCATTTGTTCCGGGGTTCGCCGTCTCCCCAGTCCTGGTAATCGCGACACTCCACATGACGCCGCAAAGCGACCACCCTCTCGCCATCGCAATTTGGCTGATCATTTTGTTGGCGAGCGTCGCCACGGTCCTGATGGTAGTTGCGAAGCCGCGACCCTTGACGTTCGACGACGCGGGCATCCGCATTGGGCGGAAGTCATGGTCCAAAACAGACATCAAGTCCGTCGTTTTCCTGAGAAAAAATCGCACGATTCGTGTGCACCAGACGCGTCAAGCGCGCAGGCGTGACTTCTCATTAACCCGTCCATCGGACGCGAATGCGTTCGAAGCTGACCTGAGGGCGTGGGCCAACCGAATGCGGGTTCCTACGGAAATCCGCGTGTGACAAGGAAAATGCGAATCAGTGAGCGTCGAAGGCGCCGTCCACCATGCGACCATAATCATGAGGAAGGCTTTCGTTGACGATCTCCAAGTGTCCCAAGTGCGACGGAACGGATTTTGCTGAGGGAACGGATTTCATGCCGATCAAACCGTTGGACAAAAAACTCTCGATGGGATCGAACAAGATTTACACCTTTTGCCTGAACTGCGGAGAGGTCGTTTCCACACGAGTGGAGAGACCGGAGAAATTCAGGAACCGGTAGCCTGCGCGACGCCAAGCCCCCGACCAGGACCGGGCCTTTTCATCCTTCGTGGTGCCGCAAGGCGGCATGAGACTCACAAGAGAACACACAAAGCCGATCACTTCTGACGCTGGAAAATCCATCCCATGACTTGTGGTCTCGCGCGCGTTGTACGCTTTTCTTTAAACGCGGGCGCCGTCGTCGTCATCCACTGCCAAAATGCATCGCGAGCTACCCATCACTATTTTGCGCACCTCGCCCGCTCGCAAGAGAGTCGCGTCCCCTTCCCTCGCCCTACCTTGCTCCATCCCCCTCCCTCCCGTACATACGCACAACTCAGCAGAACCGTCCCCAACTGCCGCCCGAGCGCAACACCGTCAGGAAGTGGCGCAAGGAAGACCATCTCAAAAACATGATGGACAGCAAAGTCTTCCGGTTCACGAAGGAGATCGTCTTTCACGACAGTCAGCCGTGCGACGCAGAGCGGTACGTCGGACTCGCGCTCAGTCAGGGCGGGTTACAGGCGGTCCACAAGGTGGATCCCAACCTGCTGGGCAGTGATGTTGCAGCGTTCAGGAACAGGATCGAGGCCCACTTCTCGGCGACCGCACACTCGACGTCATCTTCATCTACCGAATGCTCATCGGCGTAAAGTAGAGCGGCCCCACGCGCCTGGAAGTCATGTCCGCCGGGCATTGACAAGGCGTGCATTGATAAAACCTGACGTCGGCGGCATCTGGATTGACCACGCCGCACGTGTGATGATAGGAGGAAAATTGACTCGCCAATATCCAGCGTCGAGGTCTTATTGTCGTATCTCGCTGGGGCGCATGTGTTTTCTTCATTCTATCATCCTCCATTCATACAATATCCAGTATGGACGGAGGACTCCCTATTAAACCTACCATCTCCCCCCTTGCCCGGAGCGGAGCGGCTCGCCTATGCTATACCGGGGACAGCAATTCTCCGGACCGCACAGGGCGCACGGACACTCACCCTTCACGAAGCCGATCTCCGATAAGATGCCGATTTCCGATAAAATGAAGATGTGTTGGACGATGTCGTACCCTGTGCCGAACAGGGCTTTCGCCAGCGAAAGTCTATAGGTTTACCGGATCGCCGGCACCCCTTTTCCTCGTCGCGAGTTCCGCAAAGCGGTGTCTGAGCAGGAGCAGAGGGGTGCCTGCGCCTAGCAGAGAATAGCAGCCGGCAGAATACGAGAACGACGGCTGCCAGAGAAAATGTATTCCCAAAACAGCATCCGAGGGAGAGGTTGCACATGACGCCGGACGGTGGAAAAAACGAACGCGGCAGGAGTGTGGCTGCCGTGAATGCAGCCGACGAGAGTGTGACCGCCGAAAATGTGGCCACTGATAATGTGGCGACTGAGAATATGGCCGCAGAAAATGTGGTCGCCGAGAACGCGTCGGCTGAGGCGGCGGTCGCTGAAATTGTGATCGGCAATGTGGAGCGGTTCTCCGGTTTCGAGGATGAATACGACCGCTCCCGCCCCGCCGCTCCGCGGCTTGTGATCGAGATCCTGACAAAGCACCTCGGCAAAAGGCCGTTCGTCGTGGTGGACCTGGGCTGTGGCACGGGATTGTCCTCCTTCGTCTGGCTGGAGCACGCAGACCGGATCATCGGCGTGGAGCCGAACGCCGATATGATCGGCAAGGCGCAGGACAAATTGCGCCGTCTGGGCAATACGGATCGCCTGTCCTTCGTCCAGGGCTACTCGAATCAACTTGACCTGGAGGGGGAAAGCGCGGACATCCTGACCTGTTCCCAGTCCTTTCATTGGATGGAGCCGCGGAGCACCCTCAAAGAGGCGGCGCGCGTCCTGCGCAAAGGCGGAATCTTCGCCGCCTACGACTGTGACTGGCCGCCGACCGTGCATTGGGAAATCGAGGATCAATACACCCGGCTGATGGACAGGGTGGAGGCCATCACCGCCACCCTGCCAGGCCCAAAGAGCACCGTGACAAAGGACACCGTGAAGAAGTGGCGCAAGGAAGACCACCTGAAAAATATGAGCGAAAGCGGGGTATTCCGATTCACAAGGGAGGTCGTCTTTCACGATCGGAAGCCCTGCGACGCCGACCGGTACATCGGCCTCGCGCTCAGCCAGGGCGGATTGCAGGCCATCCACAAGTCTGGTCCGGCATTTGCGGCAGTATTGAACGAGGACATCGCCGCATTCAGGGAGCGTGTGGAGAAATTCTTTCGCGGCGCGACACTGGACATTCTCTTCAGCTACCGGATGCGGTTTGGTGTGAAGTAGACGCCCATGATACGCAGCGTCACTCTATAAACAGAAATATAACCAAAAATTAGAACTTACAAGCGGCCGAAGGAGACTGAACAGGTGGGCAATGAGCAGGCCCGGCATGCAGTCGATCCTGCCAGCAAATGAGAGTCAACCGGAGGGAGTTGGCCATGTGCCGATTGTGTACCGCAAGGGAAATGTGTTTGAAAAGAGCGGCAGACTGGCGGGCGGCGAGCTGACGATCGTCGCGCACCAGTGCAACTGCCGCGGGTCGTTCGACGCGGGCATCGCGCGTGAAATCGCCCGGCGCTTCCCGGAGGTCGACCGCGCGCAGCGCCTGTGGTACCAGGAGGGTCGGCAGCGACTCGGAACCGTCCAGACGGTCCGCACCCATACGGGCCTTGTGATCGCCAATCTG
>JAJZZT010000008.1 GCA_021797415.1 Bacillota bacterium | reverse complement strand
TTGCGCGCGGACCGGACGGGCAAAACAGACTGCAATCCGCCGGCGAACGCGCTGCAATGCGCGCGGACAGGGCACCCGTCGCAGTCCGGGTTGCGCGGTGTGCAGACGAGCGCCCCGAGTTCCATCAGGGCTTGGTTGAACGCCCCCGCCTGTGCCGGCGGCAACAGATCCGCCGCCAACCGCGTAATTTCCCGTTTCGTGCGAGTCGCCCCGATATCCCCGGAAATCGCGTGCAGGCGCGCCAGAACGCGCAACACATTGCCGTCCACGGCCGGCTCCGCGCGACCAAAGGCGATGGACGCCACCGCCCCCGCAGTGTACTCGCCGATTCCCGGCAGCTTGCGCATGTCCTTTGCGGTGTCCGGCAGCGTCCCGCCGTAGGACGCCTCCACCTCGCGGGCCGCGGCCTGCAGATTCCGCGCCCGCGAATAGTAGCCGAGTCCCTCCCACAGCTTCAGCACTTCTTCCTCCCTGGCCCCGGCCAGCGCCGCCAGGGACGGAAAGCGTTCCATGAAGCGCAGGAAATACGGGATCACCGTCTCCACGCGCGTCTGTTGCAGCATGATTTCCGAAACGAGCACATGGTACGGGTCCGGCCGTTCACGCCAGGGCAGCCTGCGCGCCGACCGGTCGTACCACGCCAGCAGGTCCTGCGCAAAACGCCGACCGTCCATTCACTGAGCCAGCTTCTCGGGATTGAGGACGAGCAATTCAGGAACGACGAAGCGGCCATCCTTGCGGATCAGGCGATCGTCAAACCAGATCTCGCCGCCGCCGTACTCAGGGCGCTGGATGCATACGAGATCCCAGTGTATGGCGGAATCGTTGCCGTTTGGCGCCTCGTCGTAGCAATGCCCGGGCGTGAAGTGAAAGCTGCCGTCGATCTTCTCGTCGAACAGGATATCCCGCATGGGCTCCCGGATGTACGGATTCAGGCCGATGCTAAATTCGCCGACATAGCTCGCGCCCTCATCCGTGCGAAAAACATTCCACGCGCGCTTTTCGTCATTGGCGGACACCTCGACGATCCGGCCCTCTTCAAACCGCAGCCTGACGTTCTCGTAGATGAAGCCGTCGTACGGCGACGGCGTATTGAATTGCACCACGCCGTTGACAGACGTTCGCACGGGGGCGGTGTACACCTCGCCGTCCGGGATATTGCGATCCCCGAAGCAGGGAATCACGGGAATATCCTTGATGGAAAACCGCAGGTCCGTCCCGGGCCCTTTGATGTGCACTCGATCCGTCCGCTCCATCAGCGCCTTGAGCGCCTGCATGCGCTCGCCCATCTTCCGGTAGTCGACCGTGCAGACGCGGAAGTAGAAATCCTCGAATTCGCGCGTGCTCATTCCGGCCGACTGCGCCATCGCGCTGTTCGGATAGCGCATCACGCACCAGCGCGTGCCCTTGACTCGGGCAAAGGAGTGGACGGGGGTGTAGTATAACTTGTCGTGCAGCGCCATGCGGCCATGTGGGACATCCGCGTACTCCGTCGCGTTGTCCCACGCGCGCACCGCGACATAACAGTCCATCTGCTTCATCAGCGCCTCGTCGACCTGAGCCTGCAACTTGAGCTGCTCCTCTGTCGCCTCCCGCAACCAGGGCCGCCAGAGCTGCGGGGCGCGCACCTGGATAAAGGGCATGCCGCCGGCGCGGTACGCCGCCTCGATGAACTCCTCAGCCAAATCCATTCCCGAGCCAAATACTTCGATGAGAATCTTCTCGCCCGCCTGCAGTTCACAGGAATGACGGATCACGTTTTCAGCCAGTTGCCTGGCCCGAGGATCACGCATTCGCCCACCTTCTTTCGCTTGGCATTTTACCATATCCGCATGGGTGAAGGATAAGATTTCAACCGCATGCCCCCGCCGCTCTTGAGCAAGCTAAACAGGGAGGTGGTGCGAGATGTGGACGTTTATTAACGGCATGACGAGGGGAACGAGAAGGAACAGCGCCCGGCCATTTCCGCAGACATGGTCGATGCTCATGGGCGCGGGCATGGGGATTGCCGCGTGGGAACTGGCCAGACGGCAAAACTTTTCCTGGTTCCGCAACACGGCGGACAGAATGACCCGCAGAGTGTCCGGCCGACGCCGTGAGACAGCAGACTTCGCAGACTGAGCAAGGAAGGAAAAATCTGCGGGACATGGGGGACATGTGATAAAGCCGCCTGTGCAGGCGATCCAATTCCAGATATGGCGTTTGAGAATTCAGTCAAAGGCTATATCTGCTGTTCTCGCCTGCTGAAATTTGGTTTATCTCATGTCCCATGGAGGCGACCGGCGATCCGCCGGCGTTTGATCCCATGTCCCCAGATATTTTTCACATATTCGCCACAGTCATCTTTCCCCACAGACGTTACAATACACGTAACGGCATAACATCATAACAATATGATCTATTTTCGAAAGCGGGTGCGATCGTGACAATGGTGCGCGCCGGATACCCCCTCTATCTTCAACTGCGTTCCTGGCTGATGGGGAAGATCGAATCCGGAGAATGGCCGGAAGGCACCATGATCCCGACGGAACAGGAACTCATCGCCATTCACGGCGTATCGCGCACGACCGTCCGCCAAGCGTTGCAGGATCTCGTCGGAACGGGAAACCTGGTGCGCCAGCAGGGACGCGGCACGTTTGTGGCGCGCCGGGAGAGCCTGTCCACCTCGTCCCCGCTCTACGGCTTTTTTGAAGAATTCGATCTGCTCGGCAGGCACGTCTCCGTTGCCTCCGCCGACCTGTCCCTGATCAAGGCGGACGCGGTGGTCGCGGCCCACCTGCACCTTGCGGAGAATGCCGTTGTCGTGCGGGTGTTCCGACTTGTGTATGAAGGTGATGAACCGATCTTTTACGATGAAAGCTTCCTGCCCGAATCCGCGCACGCGATGCTGGAAGGGCGCGACGTTCGCCAGTTGCAGATCTATCGCGCGATGGAACAGCACGGCGTCACGATCTCCTCGGGAGAACAGACCATCACGGCCCAGGCGGCCGACCAGACGGACGCCGCCTTGTTGCGGATCGGGGCAGGCCAGCCCGTCCTGCATATTGAGCGCACCACACGGGACGTAACGGGTCGTCCGCTCGAATACGCGTGCGCGCATTATCGCGCGCGCAGCTATGAATACCGCGTGCGGCTGGTCCGCCAAGCAGAGCGCGCCAATTGATTTGACATCCAGAAGCTGCAACCCTGGGAGGGGACAAACGCCACATGAGCCATTCCGTCACTGACCGCAAGCGAACTCTTCCGCTCAACGTCCTGACCGCGCGGCCGAACTACCACTGGTACGTCGTGGGGACCGTCTGCATAGGCGCCTTCATGGCGGCGCTGGACGCGAGCATCGTCACCGTCGCCCAACCGGCCATTCAGGCAAAGTTTCACACGACAGTGAGCGCGACAGAATGGGTCGCGCTCGCGTATCTCCTGACGCTGACCGCGCTGCTCGCGATGTTTGGACGGATCTCCGACATCGTCGGCAGACGCCCGCTGTACACGGTCGGATTCAGCATATTCATCGTCGGCTCGGCATTGTGCGGAGCGTCGCAAAACCTGCCGTTTCTCATCACCATGCGCGTCCTGCAGTCCGTCGGCGCCGTGATGCTGCAAGCCAACAGCGTCGCCATCATCACGGCCGCCGTTCCCGAATCCGTGCGCGGCAAGGCCATCGGCATACAGGGTTCCGCGCTCGCGGTCGGGTTGTCGCTGGGACCGACGATAGGCGGATTGCTCATCGCAGCGTTCGGCTGGCGGGCCATTTTTTATGTCAACGTGCCTGTCGGCATCATCGGCACAACACTGGCGGCGCTCATCCTGCCGCGCGACAAAGAGCGGGACAAATCACACAAGGAACGTTTTGACTACTGGGGAGCCGCGTCGCTCGCCGTCGCGTTGCTCGGCCTGATGTTCGGCCTCAATCAAGGAAATTCGCAAGGCTGGGCATCGCCGCTCATCCTCGGCTCATTTGCCGCCGGAATCCTGTTTTCCTTTGTCTTCATCGCCATCGAAAAGCGTCATCCCTCACCGCTGGTCGATCTCTCGCTGTTCAAAATCGAGCAGTGGACATGGGGCAATGTTTCGGGATCGCTTTCCTACGCGCTCATGTACGGGGTGCTCTACGTCGTGCCGTATTTCTTCGAGAATGTCATGGGGAAATCCGCCGCGGAAGCGGGCCTTCTCACCACGCCTCTGCCTCTCGGCATGATGTTGCTTGCGCCCATCGCCGGCCGCATCTCGGACCGGTTCGGCTCGCGCGGCCCGACGACCGTGGGCATGATCGCCTCGACAGTCGGTACACTCGGGCTGTTGCTGGTCACGACCGGGGTGTCCTATTTCTATCTGATCGCCATGCTGCTGCTGATCGGCATCGGCATGGGCGTCTTTACGCCGCCAAACAACAGTTCTGTCATGGGTTCGTCGCCGCGCAACCGCCTCGGGGTATCGTCGGGCATTTTGAACATGTCCCGCTCGCTGGGTCAGAGCTTCGGCATCGCGTACGCCTTCTCGATTCTTGAAGGCGTCATGCTCACCATGGGATACAAGACATTTCTGGCGCCGCAGGCCGACCTCATCACCGGCTTCCGCTGGTCGTTCGCCGCAGTCGCCCTGCTGGGAGCGATCGCGGCGCTGATCTCCGCTCTGCGCGGCAATGTCGCCAAGAGTGAGGCAACCGCCGACGCGCACATCATTGAAGTGTAGCGGTTCCGGCGCCGCCTGTGCCATGCGCCGCGGAGTTCTGCTCCCTTCCGGCCTTACCTTATAGAGAACGGAAAAAGACGTAACCGACAAGAGGCAGAGCCAAAAGCACATACAGCCGCAACGCCCACATCGCGACCAGCATGCCGGGCGTCAATCGCCTGCGCCCCAGCGGTATCCGGCGGGCAACAGACAACTGGGAAGGCTCCAGCACGTCTTCCGGTCGCACAGCCGTCCAATCGGCTTCATCCACAATACTGACTTGCATGCGATTCACCCCTCACTTCTACCGAACGGAATTTCCCTAGTTGCATCATACCACATCTT
>JAJZZT010000182.1 GCA_021797415.1 Bacillota bacterium | reverse complement strand
TCATGTCGGCCGCCAGACGTTGCAACCTCGCGTAGATATCTGCGGGGACCGTAAAATTGCGGCGCACGTTGCGATCCGAGTTCACCGCCATGTTGACCACCTCCATACCACTACGATACCACCCGCATATCAGATCCGCAAGTGCCGGATGCGCGAATTCCACCGGATCTACCCTCGCCGTACGACCGATATATCGACTCAATCTAATATGGAGGGTGACAGGTGTTTGCGCGAGGTTATTGTACTGCGCGGTTGCGGGGTGTATACTGCATGCAGGAGGTGGCGTTGTGGCCGCAAAAGCAATCACGGTACGGATGTTGGAGCGGGATAAGGCACTGCTGGAGGCGCTGGCGTATGTGCAGAGTGTCACCCAGGTCTCGATTCTCGCCGCAGGACTACATCTATATATGGAGAGTCTCGACCCGATGACCCGTGCGAAGGTGGACGCGGCCCTCGCCGCAAGATAAATCCGCACAACGTATTGCAAGGTTGTTAGGTGTATGGTATGATTGCCTCATCAAGCAGACGGAGGCGGTCGGGGTGAAAATCAAGGTGGCAGCGATCAAGAAGCAGATTCGCGAGTTGGGGTACAATGTCGAGGATTTTGACATCCTGGGAGGGCGGATTGAAACGAGACTCACGCAGAATGACGCGTCAATGGACCGAGGAAACCAACAGGTGGAGCGCGTCGTCGAAGTGCTGTGCGCCGCCCAATCTTGTGAGTGGCACGGCGGATATACGGGATACGGCACGCTGTGGGCGAGGTTTGGCCCGGAGCCCGAAGAAAGCAAGCTCGCATAGATGGGGCGATAGGTGCGGGCGCGGCCGCATCTCTGGCTCAGATATATGCCGATGAAATCGCGTCGCCGACGCAATAAATGACCGCTGAAGAAGCAAACAACATCCTCCAACAGGCGCAAAGTGACATCCCGCTTGCGACGAGAATGCTTCTATCGCGCATGATTAGTCCGCGCCACAACTCCGAATCAGAATCCGCGCCTTGTCCCGGATCGTGAAGTCGGATAGCCTATACCCCTCCGATTTGACGCTGTCGCCGAACTGCTCGCGGAACGCACGCTCGACAGCGGTCTTCGTCGGCTTCTTTTCCACGCCCGCACACTGGAGCGCTCTTTCAAAGATCTCTGTGTCGCTCAGATCCGACAGTTTCCTCGTCGTCTTCATCTAGTATCACCTCCTAACCATTGTCGCGGATTGGCGCAAGATCCGCTCAATATTCGTTTTCGTCGTCTTCCTCTTCTTCGTCCTCTGGCTCTTCTTCAGTTCCTTCCTCCTCCGGTTCCTCTTCCTGCGCTTCTTCTTCTTCGGGTTCCGCTTCCTCTTCAAGCTCCTTCTCTTCCTCGGGTTCCTCGATCTCTTCTATCTCGTCATTGACTCCCGGCTCACCCTCTTCGATCTCGTCCGCCTCTATCCCCAACTCGCCCATCAGATACGCCCGCGTATCCCCCCAATGCGACAGCAGCACGCGCAATAGTTGGTCCGTATACTCCGGCGCTGGCTCGTAGTGTTGCCGGATCTCACCGCCGTAATATTGCGTCCACGTGTCCACGTCGTGCGGAGCCTGCATAAACCGCTCGATATTCGCCATCATGCCGCACGTCGGGCAATGCGCGCGCAACTGCGTGGCCGCATACGACAGCCCGCTCACGTCACGCTCCGCCGGGATGATCCGCTCCGGCCGCTCGCGGTTTCCTAAGAGCCTGCCCGCCATTACTGCACCTCCCAAAACTTCAGAAACGGATGCGCCGCGAATATTTGCAGATCGATCTCGTTGTCGCCGATGGATTGGGTGACAGATGCGCCCTCGCCGCTCACGAATGTGTTTCCCCGCGCATACTTGCGAGCCATGTTCGCGCCAGGAACCTTCCAGCGCATGAAGTTCTGCGCCGACGACTCGCTGACGGCCGTGTTTTCGAGCAGTCGGGTGTCGAGTGAGCGGCGGATGCTATGCCATCCGAGGTCGAGCGTGTGCTCCAGCCCGGCGGCGCGCTCGATCCGGTAAAATGACCGCGTAACAGCCTTCGTCGAGCGTGGCCGCTTGATGTGGGGGAGCGCTGCCTCGATGTACGGCACAATTGCCTCCGGTATCACATGATCCCGCTCGCGTCCGTTGTGGATCGTCTCCACGTACAGCGTCCGCTCCGGCAGTTTGATGTCCGCCGCCGTGATGCCGCCGATCTCGCCACGTCGCATACCGTATACCGTGGACAGCGCCAGATTCGCGGTATCGACAGGAGACACCAGACCGCTCCGCGCCACCTTGACCATGCGTTCGATCAGATCATCGTTGAGCGCTAATTTGATGACGTCGCGCTCGCGGATCTTCGGCCCTTCGCCGCGCCGGTACGGCCATTCGAGCTTGTTGCAGTTGTGAAAACTACGGATCTGGTGAAAGTGATGGAGCACTGTACCGGGCGCGTATCCCGCAGTTTCCATCTCACGGATGCGCTTATCGATCGATGCGCGGTCCGGCGCGCCCTTCACGTGCTTCCCCCACGCCGCAATGATCGCGAGGTATTGCTGCCGAGAATTCTTGTCTCCACGCAGCCGGTCGGCGTATGCGTCTATCAGTTGTTGATCGAGCACGTCCATCCCTCCTGTCCCCACTGTAGGCGGATGGAGACATCGGCGCTCAAAGTAGGATTATTCGCGCTTGACTATCTACTGTAGTACGATGTATACTAGTATCAGGTGATGATATGGATATAATCCGCATCGGAGATAACATCGGCGAGCAGTTGCGGCAGCTTCGCGTAGAGCGGCAAGTCACACAGCGCCAACTCGCCGCACAGACGCAACTCTCGCAGCAGACGATCTCCAGTATCGAGGTCGGACGCATGGAGCCATCGCTCGCGACGCTCGACGCCATCTGCCGCTGCCTTGGAGTGACCATTATGATTGGGGAGGGGAAGTAAGTGGGAGGATTTTCGAGGTTGGCGAGGTCGACAAGCGGACCGCTCAAAAGAACCGCCGAATTGACCGATATGTTGTGCGAGGCGATTTCCTATGTGGAGAGTCGCGGCAGAGTCGACATTGCCGAATATCTGATGGGCGAGGTTGAGGATATCGTCGCTATGAACTGCCGCAGCATCTTGGATCACGGTGTGCGGCACACGGTGCCGTTGCTTGTTCCGGGTGACATTGTGCGCCTGCGCGCGCCTTCCTTTTTGCCGGACGGGCAGTTGGTGAAAGTAGGCGATGTGACGGAAGGGCCTCGGGGAGTGCAGGAGATATTGATTATCAAACTGCAAGATGGCACCACATACTCGACGACTCTTCGTTCCTCCGACGTCGAGAAAGTAGATCCGTCGCTGTGGAAGGATGTGATTCCAAATGACTAACCTCTTCGTCCGCATCGAGGCATCTCGCGATGAAGCCCGCGCCAATGTCCGCGCCGCCAAGTCGTCCGGCAAGCCCGTGGTGTTCCTCGCTGACACGATGACGTCCGATGACTTCGCGGGTCAGCAACAACTCGACGCCGCCATGGATGCCTTTCTCAACATCGGCGAACCGACGACATGGTTCACCGTCTACGAGGGCGCACAGATCGGCAAACGGCAGAAGGACGGCAAGATTTTCTTCGCGCCACACGCCGTCAGGCTCTGCGAATCGAAGCCGGGAATAGTGGCATACCGCAACGGGGGTAAAGCGTCCGAGAAGGCCATTTCTGAGCCTGTAGCGCCATCGGCCCAAAAACAGCGCAAAATCACGGTCGCGCGCACCCAAAAAGTGCCCGAATCGCCCGTTGTCGCCGAACAAGTCCCCGTTCCCGTCTACATTGTGTCCGCGCCACACGGACAGGCTGCTCCGGTGCAACCGCAGATCGTGCAGAACTTCATCAACGGCACACCGCAGCCACAGGTGGAGTTGCCGCCGAAGCGCAAACGCCACCCGATCCGCAAATGGGCGATTGCCGCATCGGTCGCCGGGATTGCCGTGCTGAGTATGCACCTGTACGATGTCGCGAATGGATACGGGCAGCCGCCTGTGATCGCCATGCCACAGCCGCAGTCGTACCAGGCGGCGAAGCCCGCCAAGACGGTCGTCGCCCATACTGCGCCGTTGATCGCTAAGACCACGCCTAAGCGGTCGGTCGTACCCAGTGTGTCGTGGAATACCATCCGGGCCGACACATGGAACTCCGTGGTACACGTCATATGGCAGTCAAGCGGCACCCGCTGGATGGGGACAGGATTCTTTATCCCCGGCGGGTATCTCGTCACCTGCTACCATGTGATCCGGGGCGAGGTCGGGCCAATCTATCTGATGCAGCGGCATAAATTCGTCGGCTTCGCGCAGGTGATCGCGTTTAGCAAGGCGGATGATCTCGCGCTGCTCAAGCCGACCATCCCGCTGTCGCGGATGCCGATCCAGGGCGCGGCGGCTGATCCGCCGAAAGTCGGGCAACCTGTCGCATTTGTCGGGTATCCGGGGCAGTACATGGAGCAATTCGCGCGGCCGTGGAAAAAAGGCCCGCCGCCGTCTGGTGGACTGTCGCACATGCACCTGTTGTCCGTGTCGCAATCGCAGTATGTAGGCACGTATGGCTGGTTGCATCATATGATGACGTTCTACTCGGACTCGCTGCCCGGCAACTCCGGATCCCCAGTGCTCAATCATGCGGGGCAAGTGGTCGGCGTGCTGGACAACGGCGTGCCGGGTATGCAGACGTCGGTCTACGGGCGCTGGACGGGCGCGATATCGTTTCACACGCTGTCGCAGTTCCTTGCGGCAGTCAATCCGCCCGGCGCGAACCTGAGTTCGTACCGTTGACGCACGAAAGCCACGCAGACCCGCACAGAGCGGTATGCGTGGCTGTTGGTGTTCAGTCGCTTAGCGGGAGCACTCTTTGCGCGCCTTGCCGAGCATTTTACCGCGCGCCGAAAGGCTTTTGCCTTTCATTTTGCCCTTGGTTTTGCGGCTGACGCACGAGTTGATCGCCGAGTTGGACTTTGCCACAGTGGACGCCTCCTATGATTGCTTACTCGCGGGGCACGTGGCCGAT
>JAJZZT010000218.1 GCA_021797415.1 Bacillota bacterium | reverse complement strand
TGCGTCAAACACTGTGGGGATCGCAACTCCAGGGACTGTGATAGGCAGTGGACAGGACGGTGCATGGACCCCGTCAACCAACGCCGCTCAACTAAAGGGTAACATCTACCAGTGGGAGAAAAAGTACAGACTGGTCGGTGATGCGTATTTTAATCCGGGGCTCACACTGGCACAGAAATACGGGGTAAATTCATTCCCCACCATCGTGGTGCTGGACAAGACCGGTCGATTGTATAAAGAGATGAGCGGTGTGCAATACGCCGCGACACTGGAGTATCTGGCCAAATCGGCCGGTTGATCGACCGGGGCGGGTTTCCCGTCATTTGCATGAATGATTTGTCCGGAAATGTAGGATGAATCATCCGACCACGCCGATGTCGCTTTGTTGATACTCTTTGGGATTTAACTCGGAGTCCGCCTCTCTTTTTGCAAATACCACGATGGCGCCCAGTAAAATGGCCGAAATCAAAATGTAAAGCAAACGAACCACGTCTTCTGAAGTTCCGGCGCCGCCAAACAGTAGGTTAAACGTTCCGTTGACACTGTACGTTCCAGGGAGGGCCCGGCGAAGACCGCGAAAAAATGCGGATAAAAGTTCCGGGGGTACAATTGCGCCACTCGCGACCAACTGAATAATCAAGAGCAACAGATTGGCCAAAATTCCCCTTGGCCCGAACAACAGCGTCCAAATTTGTGCAACGTACATAAACGATGCGGACACCAGCCATTCGAATATCCATATGTTCATGAAACTGCTTGCAAAGGGTCCGCTGAGCACGGATATCATGGCAGTGCCGACCCCGGAGACAACCAATGAAGCGATCATGATCACGACACACCGCACAACAAACTGGCGCCACTTGGCGATGGAAGACGGGAACTGTAATGCAGCCACTTCAAGATTGGTGGCCAAAGTCATCGCTCCAACATAGAACCCGATCAGGAACATGAGCGGAATCATTTCTTGCGCAAAACTGGCGGTTGCGTTTATATTGGAAAACGACGATTTGATTGGATGCGTCAGAAAGCTTGCAAGCTGCAATGTGCCTTGCGAGAGATTCATGTTTGCAGTGGCCGTCTTCCCCTTTGGCAATCTTGCGGCGTTCAGAACGTTCGGAAGCACATCCTGCGCCACATGCGCGTTCACATTTTGGGTTATTCCATTCGCAACGGAGCCCATAATATCCCCAACAATGACTGGATTTGAGTTGTTGAATGTAAAGTGCAGTTCACCCTGATTCCCGGACATGATCCTGTTGGTTAAATTCGGTGGGATGAGCATGACGAGTTGAACCGAACGGTTATTCAACTCATGGTCTGCATTCTGGAGCGTGGAGGCTAATGATATTTGTACAGGCGGACTTTTTTCAAGCCCCTGAACGATTTGTCGACCAATACCAGCATCTTGGTTTACAATGGCCATTCTCATTCGATCGACGCGATGCAAAATGCCCCCATAGCCCACCATAAAGATGTTCGCGAGGATGAGCGGATACAGAACCGCCACCAAAATTCCTGCCCGTGTCATCGGGGAACGTCGAAACGCTTTTATTGTCATTTTCCATGCTTTCAAGATGACACCTCCTCATTTGGGGAAATCTCAGTCAAGATTGAGCAGATGCAGATTAAGTAAACAAGTACATATGTCACATCATACATAATTGCTTGATGGTATAATACTATGGAGGTTTTTATATGTCAATACTGACATATGGGGGGAGATGTGCATGAGTGCATTGCGATATGCTTTGCTTGGCTTGCTTTCAAAAGCGCCTCGCTCGGGATACGATTTGGTGGCGGATTTCAAAAATCCAATAGGTCATTTTTGGAGCGCACAGCACAGCCAGGTATACCCGGAGTTAAGCAAAATGGAACATGATGGTTTGATTCAATTTGTTCGCGTGAGACAGGATGAGAGACCGGATAAAAAGGTGTATTCGCTCACACCAAAAGGGGAGGTCGTTTTTCGGCAATGGTTGGGAGTGCTCGTGGAGACCCCCCGTACGATGCGAGATGAATTTATGTTGAAGTCTTATTTTATTTGGGAAGCTCCTGAAGAAAGAGCAAGAAGCCAATTTGAATCACAACTGAAGGCACATGAAGAACGCCTAAAAACGCTTGAGGAGTCGCTCGCAATATTCATCCAAACCCAGGGTGGACGACCGATTCAAACCAATACGGCCGAGTTTGGACGATGGCTGGTTGTGTTGAAAGGCATTATGACTGAACGGACCTATGTGGAGTGGTGTCGACTGTCCCTACAGTGGCTTGAAGCGGGGGAAGTATACACAGATTTTTTTAATTGACGACGTGCTGAGTGAAGACCTGCTCTCATCCACGCAGGTTGACCTCTCCGTCATGCAAGAGGTGCTGGCCAAATCGAAAAACAAGCTTCCGAATTCCGCGGTCATGCCGTCACACCTGTCCGTTTCAGGGATCCTGCGCGTCTCATACTCTGCGGATGGAGGTGGCGGCGTGGCGGATGCAAAAGAGGATGCAAAAGAGGATGCAAAAGAGGATGCAAAAGAGGATGCAAAAGAGGATGCAAAAGAGGATGCAAAAGAGGATGCAAAAGAGCGCGCTGATGTGGAAGAACATGTCATGGGACGGATGTTGCGGGAGATCGTCATTACTCCGGATCATGCGCAGCGCACCGAGAGTGCGGAGTTTCGCCGTACAAAGGAGCGCCTTAAGTCCGACGGACATTTTCACTGTTGGGTGTGCGGTGCAACCGAGAACCTGCAGGTTCACCATTTTGCCATCGAGTGGTCGCTGGCAAACGCGGCTGACTGGGAGCGGGTGAAGGCGTTCACAGAAGAGTGGGATCCGTATGGATACGGCCGCCTGCTGCGGAAACAACTCCTCACGAGTGCGGACGATGTGCGCAATATGCTGGTATTGTGCCTGACTTCCGGAACGTCGGTCATGATGGCCGATCATACGGAAAAACCCATTGAGACCATCAGGCCGGGCGAATTCATCCTGGGCGGCGACGGGGCGCCGCACCGTGTGGCGCGCACCTTTTCGCGCCTGTACTCCGGAATGGTCACCCGATTGACGGCGACCGCCCTCGCCACTCAAGAACATCCAGTATGGACTGCCCGGGGATGGATTTCTGCCGCAGAGTTGCGGCAGAATGACCTCGTTCACACGATCGGCGTAGATGGGGAAGAAGCGGGTTTCGCGGGCTGTGCAGTTTCTTCGCCTGAGATTCAGGTTCACTTCGCGTGGCGGCGCATGGGGGACATCCGAAGATTCTCTTTTCATGAGGCCGCGGTGTACGATCTGGAAGTGGAAGAGTGCCATTCTTTCGTGGCGGGCGGCATCGTCGTGCACAACTGCCAGGCTCATCATACCGGGGTGGATCATGAAGACGGCGGAGGCGGCACCGGAATTCATGAGGTTACCTTTCCGGTGTGGTTGGTGCAAAAGCTGGCGAAGTCGGGCGCCCATGTGGTGCCGCAAGCCGGGGAGACGGTGGAGGATGCAAAGCGGACCGTGAAGGAGCGAGAAGTTACGGACGACGGGGCAGTTGACAGATAGACGCCCATGGCGCTGGCGCGCCACCATCGGCAGGATGAAAATTTGCTGGGCCGGTGCCTTCCCCTTTGCTCGTCGCGAGTTTAGCGATAGCGGTGTCCGAGCAGGAGCAAAGGGGATGGCGACGGCTGGAAGAAGACATTTTCAAGATAGACGCCCATGTCCCCTGGGGGATGGCGCCGGCTGGCAGAAGACCATTATCCCGACTGGGCCTGGTAATAGATATCGAAGGCGGCGGGATGACCAGTCTCGAAGGAGCGGTACGAAATCCGCGCATAACGCAGAAATCGCAGTGGCGTCATCGCCTGTGTCGCAAATCCCGCGACGACGATTTCGGAATCAACGGTATAATCTCTGTCATTTGGGCTGATTTCAAGACAAACGATCACCTGATTGTCCGATTTGTTCACGATGGCGTACGAGAGGTTGGTCTGCACCGAGATGTCCTGTGAGGGAAGAGATTGAAGCTGATCCTGCGATTGCAGGCCGAGCGTGGATTTTTCAGTGTATACCACAGGAGATACCTGTACTTGTCCAGAAAATACGATCCGTCCGAGGGCGTCTGTTTGGACGGGCACGGATGAATTCGATCCATATATCGTAATATTATCGACATCTCTATGCAAGGGGCGAATGGGGACAGGCTGAATAATCCTGTTCACATCGACAGGCTGCCTGATGGAATGGACAGAAACGGAATGGAGGATTCTCCTGACGGTGACGGGAGTCTGCACTCCGCGCACTTTCACGGGGCAGAGCACCCTTTTTACGGTGATGGGACGCGCTTTTTTGCAAGTATTGGGCGCCGCATGGGTGCAGGCCCCGTTTTCCCGACACGCTTGCCGCCTTCTTCTTTTCCCGTGTTTCCGGGGCGTCGGACATCTGGGAAAATGCAGTTCCGTACGACTGTGCGCACGGATAGGAGAGGTATCCTGTTTGCTGTTTTTCAGGGGGGGCATCGTCTTCCCTCCTTCAGAAAAATAGCCTTGCGGCCTGTGAATGCTTCAAAAGATGAGCGGGATGCAATAAGACGCATCCCGCCGTCATACGTGCGCCTGGGTGTAAACCGTCAGGGCCGCGGTGATGCCTGCCGTCTGGGCCGCGTACATGATTTGCATATACTTGACGAAATGGCCGGGCGCAAAGAAATACTGGGCTCCCGCCGCGATCGTCTGAGTGGCTGCGGTGGGATCGGCAGAAAAGTTCGTCCCGTCGGCGCTCAGGTACAGGATGGCATTGGAGCCGGCCGTGGAACTGGCGTTGTACACGGTGAAGGTGATCTCGCTCAGGGAAATCGCCGTAAGGATATTGCCCGCGGTGTATGTCCCGACGGCGCTGCTCACGGTCTGTGACGTATCCACCACCGCGCGGTCGCCCAACTCGGTCAGCAGGCTGGCGGCGGTGAGGTTCTGGGCGGTGGTCAGCAGACTGGCGGCGGTGAGGTTCTGGGCGGTGGTCAGCAGGCTGGCGGCGGTGAGGTTCTGGGCGGTGGTCTCCG
>JAJZZT010000155.1 GCA_021797415.1 Bacillota bacterium | reverse complement strand
ATCATGGAGCGCGAAAGGAGGCCAAACCCTTTTGAAACCGGCTTCAACCCAGGAAAAAATGCTGAAAGCCGACAGGCAAATGAAGATCCTCGATCTTCTCAAGCAGGAAAGCGGCAGTCTGCGCATCAGTGAACTGAGCCGGCGATTGGCCGTCGCCCCCGTCACGATCCGCCGCAATATCGCGGAACTCGCTCGCCACGGCATGGTCCTCTCGACGCGCGGCGGAGTCCGTCTGCTGGGCTCGGGGACCGCCTATGAACCGGTGTACGATGCGAAACTCGGCGAAGAATCAACGCAAAAAGCGGCCATCGCCCAGGCGGCGGCCGCGCTCATCCCCGACGGCGCCACCGTGTTTCTCGACGGCGGCACCACCGTGGGGGCTGTCGCCAAACACCTTGTGCACCGTCATATGACCGTGATCACGAACGCTCTCAATGTGGCCAACGTCCTGACCGTGTCGCGGACATGCCGTCTCATCCTCATCGGCGGCACGTTCCGGACGGCGTCAAGGACCTTTCTCGGTCCGAAAGCCACCGCAGCCGTACGGGAGATGCGGTTTGACATCGCCTGCATCGGCACCGAGGGGTTCGCTCCCGATCGCGGTACAGAAGTCCCGGACGAAAGCGATGCCGACTTCAAGGCGGCAGCCATCGGACTGGCGGCTCACGTTCTCTTGCTGGCGACCTCTTCGAAGCTCGGAGAACGCCGCCTTTACCGCTTCGCCACCTGGCCGAAGATTCATCGCCTGGTCACCGACGAGGGCCTTCCGTCTCATTCGCGCAGCGAAATTCTCGCACAGGGCGTTTCGCTTACTATCGCAGGCGAACCTAAGGACCCCGCCCAGTCAATCTGACAGAAATACGCCACATATACACAGACACACATGGGGAAAATACATCTGAATGCGTCTGAACCCCAATTGACACAAGGCCCGCCGTCTATTATGATGGCCTCATTAGTACACAATCATTCAGTTGTATGTGATCACTCATGAACCATCGGAGGGGGATTCCATGAATACTCAAAGACAACGCAAGCGCTTCCTTGCGGTAAGCGGAGTGGGGCTTCTGACCCTTTTGCTCGCAGGTTGCGGCACCACAGGCACCCAGGCGGCAACGCCGCCAACCGCCAAACCGGCGGCGCACCGCACAGGGGGCGCACCGTCCATTGGGTGGAAAGGCACGATCACGATGTTCGCCCAGGCGTACACTCCGCACGTGCCCGGCCTTACCCTGCCGTACGGCACGGGCAACTCGAAATTGACGATGTTCGAAGCGGCGGCAAAAAGCTTCGAGAAGCTCTATCCCGGAATCCACATCAAGTTTGTGTATCCGGCGGCCGCAAACACGGGCAATCCGCAATGGTACGAAACGCGCGCGGCTGCGGGACAGTTGCCCGACGTCCTGTGGAGCCCGTACGTGAACAATAACAATGTCCTGCCACACGGCATATTCACCAATCTCGCGCCGTATTTCCGGCAGCCGAACCCGTATATCTCCGGCAACAAAGCCTGGCAGGACGTCATGAACCCGAACGTCCTGAAAATGGTGCAGGCGCCAAACGGCTCCCAGTATCAGGTCGACGGCGACTGGGTTGGCACATCGTTTTACTACAACAAGGACATGTTTGCGAAAGCAGGCATCCGGTCCACGCCAAAGACATGGGGCCAACTGATCCAGGACGTGAAGACCCTGCAGGCCCACCATATCGTTCCCGGAGCCAACATTCCGAACTACGGCTGGTACTCGCGGCTGTTTCTCGGCAACTACCTCGGGCAGAGCACGCTCCAGAAGCTGGCGTCCTACACGCCGCATTCCTCGGGGGTCATCACCTCCTACGACGAGGTCATGGGCTACCATGCCGGCATCCTGAATCCGGCCACCAATCCGCGCATCATGGCCTGGTGGCCTGTGATGAAAGAGCTGTACAACTACTGGGACAAGAACGTCACAAACGTATCGGCGATCAATCCGCCGACCGGAGCCCCGAGCGGCGAGAGCACGTTTGCCGCAGGCAAAATCGCCATGACCTACCAGGGTTCATGGACGCCGAACACCCTGCAGGGACCGCCGCCCGTCAAGTTCCACTACGGCTCATTCAATTTCCCGAGCCTGAAAGGCTCGTCGCCCTACGCGACCAACCTGGACAGTTCCGGCGCCGTGGGAGGGCCGAGCGCCGCGTTCTCGTACTCCATTCCCACGCAGCGGGCGGACAGCACCATGACTTCGGCCAAGTTCCAGGCAGTGCTGGATTGGGTGCGCTTTTTCTCCACACCGCACTGGGATCAGGCGATCGTGAACCAGCTCGGTTCGTTTGTCCCGACATTCAAAGGCACGAAGCCGCTCCCCGTCAACGCTTCCCTGGCGGCTCAGATCCAGAAGCCGTTCTATGTCTGCTTCGGCTTCAGCGACCTGTCGCCGGAGGCGTCGAACCGTATCACGCAGCTCTTCCAGGAATACGTTTCAGGCCACATCAGCTTTTCGCTGGCGAAGCAGCAGTATGACATCAGTGTGCAGCAGGCCGTGCAGCAATACGTGATCACCAACCACGTTCACTTCTGATAACTCCCGGTGGGTTGCTCGACAGAGGGCTGTGCAGGTTTACTTGGCCATCGCCAGCCCTCTGCCCGGCGAGTTCCGCACCATGGATAAGGTTTTCTGGGTCGCCGGCATCCCTTTGCTCGTCGCGAGTTCCGCGCCATGGACAAAGTTTGCCGGGCCGATGCCATGCCCTATGCCCGGCGAGTTTAGCGATAGCGGTGTCCGAGCATAGGGCATGGTGACGGCAAGCAGAAGACATTTTCAAAAAAGCTGCAAAGGAGGTGCCGCCGTGAGCCTGTCCATACGGTCCAAAGCGCCGTCCTCCATTTCTCGCCGCGACCGCAGCGGAGTGAACAGACGGCGCCTGATCGCATACCTGTTCCTGCTCCCCTCTTTCCTGTTCATCGCCGGATTCAGTTATTATCCTGCCATACGGGCTCTGGTCGGGGCATTCACCCAGTGGGACGGATTCAATCCGCCGACGTGGATCGGACTGGCCAACTTCACGCAGGCATTCCAGGATCCGATCCTGTGGGCGTCCGTGGAACACGTCGCACTGTGGACGGTCATCGGAATCCCCCTGGCGCTCATACCGCCATTTATCGCGGCAGAACTCGTCTTTCATCTGAAAAGCCAACGCATCCAGTACGTCTACCGGACCATTTTTGTCCTCTCATTCGTGCTTCCCAGCGTGGTGACCATCCTGATCTGGCAGTACATCTACCAGCCGCAGGGAGTCCTGAACGCCCTGCTTCAGTCGTTGGGACTCAGCCACTTTACGCACGCTTGGCTCGGCAACCCGCACACCGCTCTGTGGGCCGTGATCCTCATGGGATTCCCCTGGATCAACGCGTTCAATCTGCTCATCTATTATGCCGGTCTGCAGAACATCCCGCCGGAATTGTTCGACGCCGCGGCCGTCGACGGCGCATCCTCCCTGCGGCGCGTCTGGTCTATCGACATCCCGCTGGTGCGGCCGCAGATCAAGCTTCTGTTGGTGCTGTCCATCATCGGCGTCAGCCAGAACCTGCTGGTTCCCCTGCTCATGACAAGTGGAGGACCCGGAGACGCCACGACCACTCCGGTGTTCTACATGTACCAGACGGCGATCCAGTATGACCAGTACGGCTACGGCATGGCCATCGCCTTCCTGTTATTCGTCATCATCATGGTGCTCACCATACTGAACATCCGGTATTTCCAATCAGAGGCATAGAATGTGGAGGTGTGAATCTTGAACGCAAAACTTCTCCGTGCCCCCGTGTGGATTCACGCCGTGCTGATCGTTCTGGCCGCACTGACCGTCTATCCGATCGCGTTCATGCTTGTCAATGCGGTCAAGACCGGGGAGCAGACTACGGCGTCCCCGTTTGTATGGCCGGCTCATCCGCTGTGGGTCAATTTTGCTCTTGCGCTTCAGGCGACAGGTCCCGCTTACGGAAGAACAGCCGTCATCGTCGTCGTCAGCGTGGTCGGGATGCTGACCTGCGCGCTGCTCGCCTCATACGCATTCGCAAAACTCGAATTTCCTGAACGGGAATGGCTCTTTTACGCTATTTTCGGACTGTTGATGATCCCGTCCTTTCTCACGCTGATCCCGCTCTTTCTCGAAATCAAGTCGCTGAATCTGCTCAACAGCGTGTGGGGGCTGATCCTTCCCTATATCGCCGGCGGACAGGCGTTTTGCATCTTCATCCTGCGCTCCTTCATCCGCGCGATCCCCGATGAACTGTTCGACGCCGCCCGGATTGACGGCGCCGGCGACATCCGCGTTTTCCGCCATCTTGTCGTCCCGCTCTCCGTACCTGTCCTCGTCACCCTCGCCACCCTGAACATCGTGAGCATCTGGAGCGATTATATCCTGCCGTCGCTCGTCATGAACACCAACCACGAAACCGTGGCCATGGCCGTCGCCGCGTTTGTTCCGCCGCCGCAGGCTCCCGCGCTCAACGCGTTCAACATGCAACTCGCGGCGTTCACCATCTCGTCTCTGCCGATCCTTGTGCTCTTTCTCTTCCTGATGCGCTACTTCGTCGCGGGCATCACCAGCGGGGCGCTGAAAATGTGACCTGCTTTCAATTGCTCAACATACACAGAGCGAGAGGGTCCCGGACACCGGGGCCCTCTCGCTCTGTGTATGTTGAGGACATCCTGTGATCATGTCCCACCAACGGCATCGGCATGGGGATCGGATCAATTGAGTAGGTCTCTTAAATTATTTAGTAATGCTTGACAGTCGTCAGGATGCAGATATAACATGCTATATGTAATCGCTTACTGATCCGACCGCCGCGATCATCCATCGCGTGTAACTGCTTTCTTCGGTCGACGCAGTTGTATCTCCCGTACCCATCTCCCTGCTTTTCGTTGCGCGCCAGGCCTTGGGCCGCAAACCGCAACGAATTCATGCGGGTCGTGGTGTGCGGCCCCGGAAGTCGGAATGCACACCAGTCTCTGTGCGTCGCACAGTCAGGGGGTGATGGCGCCAGTGGCAGCCTAATGGGCTGCGAGAGAAGTGGGAATTTTCAA
>JAJZZT010000171.1 GCA_021797415.1 Bacillota bacterium | reverse complement strand
AACGAACTGACTTCCAGCGCGTTTTTGCGCCTGGTCAATTCACGCGCTTTGCGCGCAGCCTCGCGCGCCCTGGCCGCCGTCACCGCCTTGTCGATGATGCGGCGGGCGACGGACGGGTTCTCCTCCAGGAAAATCGCCAGTCGTTCGCCAAACACACTTTCGACAATCCCCTTGACTTCGCTGTTCCCGAGCTTTGTCTTGGTCTGTCCTTCAAATTGCGGTTCTTCGACCTTCACGCTGATGATGGCCGTGAGTCCTTCGCGGACATCGTCGCCCGTGAGACTCTGGTCGGTTTCCTTGATGAGGTTCTGTTTTTTTGCGTAATCGTTCATGATGCGCGTGAGCGCGGATTTGAAGCCTGCTTCGTGCACGCCGCCTTCGACTGTATTGATATTGTTCGCGAAGGAGAAGATATTGCTGGTGTACCCGTCGTTGTATTGCAGCGCGATGTCGAGCGCGGTTCCGTCTTTTTCCCCCTGTACGAATACCGGGGGTTCATGCAGGACATCCTTGCCGCGGTTGACGTACTCGACAAAAGACCGCACCCCTCCCTCGTATTGAAACGTCTGGTCGCGATCCGCCCTCTCGTCGCATAGCGTGATTTTGAGTCCCGCATTTAAAAAGGCGAGTTCGCGCAGGCGCGTTTGCACGACATCGTACTGCAGCTCGATCGTTTCCGTGAAAATCTCGGGATCCGGCCGAAACGACACAATCGATCCCGTGGTCAGCGCATCTCCCGCCACTTCAAGCTCCGATGTCGGAACGCCGCGGCAAAACGTCTGCCGGTGAATCTTTCCTCCGCGCATGACCCGCACTTCAAGCCATTCCGAAAGGGCGTTCACAACCGACGCCCCGACGCCGTGAAGCCCTCCGGACACTTTGTAGCCGCCTGTGCCGAATTTCCCCCCGGCATGCAGGACCGTGAGCGCCACGGTGACGGCGGGAAGCCCCGCCTTTTCGTGGATGTCGACTGGAATCCCCCGGCCGTTGTCTTCGACCGTCGCGGAATCATCCTTGTGGATCGTGACCAGAATGTTGTCGCAATAGCCGGCCAACGCTTCATCAATCGCGTTGTCCACAATTTCCCATAACAAATGGTGCAAACCTCTGGCACTCGTTGAACCGATGTACATTCCCGGCCGTTTTCTTACCGCTTCAAGTCCCTCAAGGACAACGATCTGCGAGGCGTCGTAGCCGGTCGTTTCTTGCAGCAATTCTTACCCCTCCAACTTGAAATCCGATTCATCCTGTGGGACATGTGATAAAGTCCTCTGTGAAGGCGATCTGATTATCACATGTCCTCCAGGGAATATTGTGAGGATTCGGCGCGTTTTTTCAATGTGATCGAAGAGATGGGCGAGATGTATACGGTGGTATCGGTAATGACGTACGATTTTTTCTCGGTTTCGTCGATTTCGACAAGAGTGCCCTGTTCTCGCATGGATTGTAGAAAGGTCTGTGTGTCGTCGGCCTGTTCCCGTCTCTTGGCGTCGATAATCGCGATCACATTGCGCGCCATCACGGTGATATCTCCGCCGATATGGATGAACAAGCAGACTCACCCCTCTTCTTCAAGTATTATACCATTTGCCACCCTGAATACCTTGGAGTCGCTCGCATCTGTCGGCAATACGTCGTGACCGTGCGTGACGGTGAGAACGACCTGGGCGCCGGAGAGCGCGGCGAGCAGATTGCGCTGCCGCGGCAAATCGAGTTCGGACAGCACGTCGTCGAGCAACAGGACGGGGTGTTCTCCCGTTTTTTCTCGCACCCACTGCGCCACGGCCAACTTGATTGCGAGTACAGCGGTGCGCTGTTGCCCTTGTGAAGCGTATGTCGTCGTCGCGCCGTTGAATGTGATGACCAGGTCGTCTCTGTGCGGTCCGGCGGACGTAAAGCCGCGCTTTTCGTCGACGGAGCGACTCCGCACGAGGGCATGGCTCAGCGCGTCGGCATAGGAAGCGCTCCCGTGGTTCGGAAAACCCGGTCGATACTCGACATCCACCACATCGTTCATACCTGCTATGACTTCATAGCCCCGCCTTATGTACGGCCGCAATTCGTCAATGAATCGCGACCGACTCTCGGCCACACCGACTCCCGCAGGGACGAGTTGCTCGTCCCACAGTTCCAGCGACCCGCTGTTGCGCGTCTTTAGCAACTGGTTTCTCTGTTGCAAAAGTTTGTTGTAAAGCTGCAGCCGGGCCACATAGTCAGGGTGCAGCTGTGCCAACGACAGATTGAGAAAGCGTCTGCGATGCTCGGGGCCATCCTTGACAAAACGAAGATCGTCGGGAGTGAAAACGACAGACTGGAAACGGCCCAAAAATTCCGATAAATTATGTTTGGAAACCCGATTAACCGATATGCCCTTCCCTTTTCCCGAGATGCGCATCCCCATCTCTTCCCGGCCTGAATGACGGGAGAACATAAGGCGAAGCCTGGCCTCCTGCTCGCCAAAACGGATGGTCTCGCGATCGCTGTGGGCGCGAAACGAACGGCCGTAGGTGAACAGGGACAATGCTTCAAGAATCGATGTCTTGCCCTGTGCGTTTCCACCGGTGAGGATGGTCAAATGTGGATGGAACTGGGTGCTTATATAAGAATAACAGCGAAATGACTGGATGTCGAGCCTGTCGATTTTCATGGCTCAACTCCGTTGACGATGATCACCGTCTCCGGGCCGCATTCCACCGTGTCTCCCGGATACAGTTTGCGCCCACGCCGCACTTCGACCGAAGAATTCACCCGGACATCCCCATCCTGCAAAATCTGTTTGACCATGCCGCCTGTCATCGTAAGTCCCGATATTTTGAGCGCATCTTTCAGTGTGATGTAGGGCGTCCTGATCGGCAGGCGGATCACGTCCCAATCACCCGAACAGGCAAGATCAGGTGAAGAAAGCGACTGCCTTCTAGCGGCCGTATGACAAATGGGCTCCCTTTCCCCGTGAACTGAATCCGGACCGCCCCGCCCGCAACGGCGCGCAGTCCTTCTGCAAGGTAGCGCGCATTGCACGCCAGTTGGAGGTCTTCTCCCTGAAATGTCGCAGGTTCGATGCTGTCGGTGACTCGACCGATATCCGGCGATCGGGATGTGATCTCGATATGGGTGGGCCGTATGTGCAGGTTGACGATCTGGTTGTCTACATCGCGGGCAAGCAGCGCCGCCCGCTCTACGCAATCGAGAAAGAGTTTGGCGTCAAGAGTGATCACGGTTTTGTGGTTTGCCGGAATAATGTGCGACAGATCGGGATATACACCTTCGAGCAAGCGGGAGTATATACGCAGAGCGTCTGTTTGCAGGACGAGTTGGTTGTCGCTGATCAAAATATCGACGATGGTGTCGTCGTCCGGCAAGAGGCGGGCAATTTCCCGCAGTGCTTTTCCTGGAATGACCGAATTGACCAACGCGTGATCTGTTGAGGCTTCGATAACCGCGGTGGCGGTTGCCAATCGGTAACTGTCCGTTGCCGTCATGGTGAGATTGGTTTCGGTGTATTCGCACAGAACCCCCGTGAGTATCGGTCTGGAATCAACTGTTGCAATCGCATATGCGGTCTGTTCGACGAGATCCCGCAAAGTGACGGCAGACATTGCGAGGCCCCTCTTGTCATAGACCTGTGGAAGCGGCGGAAACTCGCGCGCATCCATACCGTTGAGCGTAAAGGTCGCAGCCCCGGCCGACAGGGTGACCGTCAATTCATGAACGTCAATGCGGACAAGTTCTCCCGGCAGCTTGCGCGCGATGTCAAACAGGTAACGCGCAGAGATAACGATCGCTCCGGGAATCTGAACGTCAAGCAACTCTGAATCCGGTCCCGGATTGCGAATCGAGTATTCGATTCCCATTTCAAGGTCGTACGCGATTATTTCGAGAGTATCCTCTGTGGCCTGAAGGAATATACCGTAGAGAATGGGTTTGGTAGTACGGCTGGGAACCGCTTTGACAACAGCCTGCAAGGCGGTTAGAAATTCGCTTTTTTTGACGACGAGACGCATAGAAGAACGCTCCCCGGAATAGATGTAGTATTAGTTTCTTTTTTTAAAGACAGTAGTTATTATTAGGCTTGTGGATTTGTGGATAACCCTGCCTCATCCTGCTGTGTCCTGCTTTTTTCCTGTGCAGGACAGGTGGACAAGTGTGGGGATAGACTGTTTACAGCGTAAAAGTCCCGCTCAATCACTGTGCCTGTTGAGCGCATCACGCAGTTTGACGATCGAACGAGCAAGCTGATGGTCTTTCACGATATCTTGCTGGATCTTTTCGCAGGCGTGAATGACGGTGGTGTGATCACGGCCGCCGAATTCCTCGCCGATTTTGGGCAACGACAGTCCGGTCATTTCCCGCGTGAGAAACATGGCGACCTGTCTGGCGCTGGCGATGTCGCGCTTTCGAGAGCGCGCCTTGAGATCCTCCACTTTGATGCGAAAATGCGCACTGACCGCCTTTTGAATGTCTCCGGCGGTGATCGGGCGCTGTGCGACGGGCGCCATCAGATCGGCCAGTGCCTGTTCGACGAGTTTTTCATCAATGTCGAGGTTCATCATGGACGAGAAGGCGATGACACGGATCAAGGCGCCTTCCAACTCTCTCACATTCGTTTCGATCCGCGACGCAATCAGGAATACCGCATTATCGGGGATGTCGATCCCCTCGCCTCGCGCTTTTTTACGCATGATGGCCACTCGCGTCTCAAATTCAGGAGGTTGGATGTCTGCGAGCAATCCACCGGCGAACCGCGAACGAAGGCGGTCTTCGAGGTCGGGGATGTCATGCGGCGGGCGGTCGCTTGTCAGGACGATCTGCTTGTGATCATTGTAAAGCGCATTGAAGGTGTGAAAGAACTCCTCCTGTGTCGATTCTTTCCCTGAAATAAACTGGATGTCATCAATCAACAGGATGTCGAGTCGACGGTATTTATTGCGAAAATCATCGACTGTGTGCGATTGTAGCGCGGCGATGAACTCGCGCACGAACATTTCACTGGTGACATAGACCACTTTGGTTGCCGGGTTGAGCCGCAGGGCCCGCTGTGCAATCGCGTTCATGAGATGGGTCTTGCCCAGGCCCACGCCGCCGTATAGAAAGAACGG
>JAJZZT010000198.1 GCA_021797415.1 Bacillota bacterium | reverse complement strand
CAGCGCGGTCGGCTTCGGAACGCTGTTCGTCGGCTATTCATTCATCGAAGCGGCATTGCAGCCCATCGTTGCCTCGCCGCTGGTGACAGACTGGCTGGCCGGGGCCAATGTCCATCCCGCCCTGGGTCTGCTCGTCGGCACGCTTGTCACGGCCGCCATCGGAAGCAGTTCAGCCAGCACCGCCATGGTGCTGGCGCTCGCCGGATCGGGAGTCCTCACGCTGCCCGCCGCGGTCGCCGTGATCTTCGGCAACAATATCGGAACATGCGTGACGGCGGTCATCGCCGGCATCGGCGGTTCGCGCGATGTCCAGCGCGTTGCGGCCACCCATGTCCTGCTCAATGTCGCCGGGGCCGCAGCCTTCATGCCGTTGCTGGACCCGTTTGTCCGGCTCGTGATCCTCGTCGCGCCGACGCCGGCCATGCGCGTAGCCGCCGCGCACATCCTGTTCAACGTGATCTGTTCGGTTGCCGCGCTCCCGTTTTCCGCCCGGATCGCGCGCGCACTGTACGTCCTGCTGCCGGATCGCGCATGGAGAACGGGCCGCAGGAGAGGCGCGTAAGAGAACGGCTCAACGGGGGCGCTCATCAAGAGATGATCCGCCGGGATGGGGTCACCAAGGGGCGGATTCAGGCAATTCGACCAGACGGGTTCCCGCGCTGGTCCCAATCCTCGTGGCGCCGGCCTCCAGCAGGTCGTACGCGGCCTCCGGCGTGCGCACACCTCCCGACGCCTTGACGCCGATCACATCGCCGACAATCTGGCGCAGCCTGCGCACGGCCGCCACGGAGGCGCCACCCGCGTTGGAAAAGCCCGTGGAGGTCTTGACGAAGTGCGCGCCCGCCTCCAGCGCGCAACGGGCCGCAACAGCCATCTCGTCATCCGTCAGCGCCGCCGTCTCCAATATCGCTTTGATGATCGCGTTCCCGTCCGCAGCCTCCACGACCGCCCGCAGTTCCTCTTTCACATAGTTCACGTCGCCGGCGCGCAACGCGCCGAGCGCGATGACCACGTCGAGTTCTTCCGCCCCGTCCTCCACCGCTGCGCGCGCCTCCTCCGCCTTGATGCGCATGGTCGACGCCCCGAGCGGAAACCCGATTACCGCGCACGCCTTCACGGACGATCTGGAAAGCGCCTGTGCGCACTGCCGCGCATAGACGGGGTTGACGCATACGCTGGCGAAACGGTACGCGCGCGCTTCGCGGCACACCCGTTCCACATCGGACGGCGTGGCCTCCGCGGCGAGCAGCGTGTGGTCGATGAGCATGCCGAGCCGGCCGACCGACGGGCCCATGCGGCGCAGCGCAGCGATGCCGCGCGCGAATACGTCAAGATTGTTCGGATACCCCTGTTCACGAGCAATCCGCTCCGCCTCGTCGATGGCGACGTATCTGGCGCCGGCGATCTCCTCCGTCTGGTGTCGCAACTCGCCGCCCAACGCCTCGACAAGGTAGTAATAAGCTGTCTTTTGCTCCGCGCGATCGCGGTGCGAGAAGGAGTAGGACACGGCTGCAAGCGGAGCCACGATCCGCCCCGCGATGCCGGTTTCCTCGCCGATCTCCCGCAGTGCGGCCTCTTCCAGCAGCTCTCCCTCTTCGACGTGCCCTTTCGGCAACGCCGCGTATCCGTACGCATCGTCGATCACGAGCACCTCCGGTTCCCCTTGCGCAAACCGGTACACCAGCCCCCCCGCCACAAGCACCTGTCCGTCATCACTCATTTCGTCCACCTTCTCCCAGCAGTATTCCCATCCGCGCCCTGTCCGCCGCATCCTCCCTGTCCGACAGTACAGACTGCAGCACGCCTATCGACAGTTCGCCGCCCGTCTGTTCAAGGCGCACTTCACACACCTCGCCAATCAACCGCGCATCGGCGGCAAACGCCACAAGCAGGTAGTTGTCCGCATGTCCGACCAGCAGATCCGTTTCGCCGACGCGCCTGATTTCCTCGGGAATGACCTCCAGCGTCCGCCACCGCCACCGTGCGGCATAATCGGCCGACAGCCGCTCCGAGACGCGCAGCAGGCGCAGGACACGCTCGCGCTTGACATCCTCCGGCACATGGTCGGTGAAGCGGTCGGCGGGAGTCCCCGTCCTGCGCGAATACGGAAACACGTGTAATTGGGCGAACGCCTGCGACTGGACGAACTCCTCCGTCGCCCGGTAGTACTCGTCCGTCTCGCCCGGAAACCCGACGATCACATCGCTCGTGACGGCCAACTCCGGCAATGCTTCCCTGACGCTCGCCAGCTTCCCGGCAAACTGTTCAATGGTATAGTGCCGGTTCATCCGCCGCAGCACTTCCTTATGTCCCGCCTGGAGCGGTATGTGCAGATGGCGGCAGACTTTGCGCGACCGCGCCAGCACGCGCACGAGATCGTCCGTGATCTCGCTCGCCTCGATCGAGGAAATGCGAATCCGGTGCAGTCCCTCCACCGCCTCCAGTTCGCGCAGCAGGTCGGCCAGCGTATAATTCTCAAGATCCTCCCCGTATCCGCCCGTGTGGATTCCCGTCAGGACAATCTCGCGATAGCCCGCGTCCGCCAGCCGGCGGGCCTGGCGCAGCACACTGTCCGGCCGGCGGCTTCGCACCAGTCCCCGCGCGTACGGGATGATGCAAAACGTGCAGAAGTGATTGCATCCGTCCTCGATCTTCAGGGACGCGCGCGTCCTGTCGGCAAACAGCGGCACGTCGAAATCCTCGAATTCTTTTTGCGGCAAGATCGGCATCACGGTGTGAAATGGCGTGCGCTCCGCCTGCACGCGATCCACCAGTTCGACGAGACGTTTGCGGTCCTGATTGCCGACGACCAGGTCGACCCCGTCGATCTCCAGGATCTCATCCGGCGCCATCTGCGCATAACACCCCATGACGACGACGACCGCATCCGGATTGTTCCGCACCGCGCGCCGGATCATCTGCCGCGACTTGCGATCCCCTTCGTTGGTGACGGTGCACGTGTTGATCACGTACACATCCGCTCGTTGTGAAAAATCGACCTGTTCATAGTTTGCGTCGGCAAACAGGCGCCAGACGGCCTCCGTATCGTAAAAGTTCACTTTGCAGCCGAGCGTGTGAAACGCCACCGTCTGCGGCGTCATTCCGATCCCCCCAGTTCGCCCCGTTCATAAAGCAGTGCGGAAGCCGTCACCAGCCCGGCCGTTTCCGTGCGAAAGACGCGCGGCCCGAGCGTGAACAGAATCCCTCCGCAAGTCTCCAGCGACTGGATCTCATCCGGCGCAAAGCCGCCTTCCGGTCCGATGACAAAAGACACCGCCGCCTCCTTAAGCGGCAGTTGTGCGAAAATCAGGCGCGCTCCCGGCAATCCCCGATCCTGCGCCTCATACGGCACAAGCAGCGGGATACCCGTCGGAATGGCGGCAATCGCGGCGGAAAGGGAGGAAAAGTAATGCACTTCCAGGCTGTCGTCCCGTTGCGCGAGTTCCGATCCCTCTTTCGCCATCCTCCGCCAGCGCACCAGACGCCCGTCCACCCTGTCGGGCGGGAGCGCGGCGACCGACCGCTTCGCGGCAAACACCCACAACGACCGCGCCCCGATCTCACAGGCGTGCCGGATCACCAGATCGATCTTGTCCCCTTTTGGCAATCCCTGCAGCCATGTGACAGCAAGCGCCGTTTCTGCGCGCCCGCAGGCGCGCACCGGTTCCAGGCGCGCGCCGTCCGCCTCCACGGCCGCAATCCGGCAGACAGAACTGCTTCCACCGGACGACACGATCACTTCGTCCCCCGCGCGCAGGCGCATCACGCGCGTCAGATGATGGAAATCATCCCCGGCAAGCCACACCGATCCATCCGCCCGGCTTGCTTCTTGCGGAACAATGTAACGCTGCATGCCGTCTGCACTCCCGTATCCATCAAAAATTCCCCTGGAGGACATGTGGTCAACCAAATTTCAGCAGGCGCAGCGCGAACTTTATCACATGTCTCCTGAGCGCACCGCACTCAGGAGAACCCAGTCCCCCATCCGCTCCTGCGCGATCTCTCCGAAACCATGCAGACGCAAGGATTCCGTCACCTCCGCGGCCTGACTCTGCACCAGACCGGATGCGAGCAGCTTTCCGCCTGGCGCAAGCGCGCGCGAAGCGGCTGGCAGCAAGCGCTGTACAAGCCCCGCGAGCAGGTTGGCGACCACGACGTCAAATCTCCCCATCCCTTCAACCGCCTCCATGAGATCCGACAAGAGAACGGTTACGGCATCGGCCACCCCATTTTGCGCAATATTGTCTCTTGCCACGTCCACCGCCGCCGGATCGAGGTCGAGCGCCACCACTTTCCTCGCTCCCAGCAGCGCCGCGGCGATCGCCAGAATGCCCGTGCCGGTGCCCACATCGAGCACCGCGCGATCCGGCGCCAACCTCTCGATTGCGCGCAGGCACAGAAGCGTGGTCTCATGCAAACCGGTGCCGAACGCCACGCCCGGATCCATCACGAGCGGAATCTGATCGGTCCCGCCCGACCACTCGGCGAACTCCCAGGAAGGCACGACGGCCAGACGGGGAGATACTTCAAACGCGCGATAATGCTCCTTCCACGCGTACAAATAATCGTCCTCCGCCAGAACATCCAGCGAGACGGCGAGCGATCCCGCGTCAAGACCGCACTCCCGGACGGCTTGCAGCTCCTGGCGCACGCGCGCGAGCAACTCATCCCTGTCCGCTAGAGGTCGCGCGGCGTATGCGGTCACCCGCGCCGCGCCCGGCGGCGGGGCGTCCGCGTCAAACCATTCGCCGTACTTTGCGCGCGCCCGCAATTCCAGCACGTCGCGCGCATCCTCAATGGCGGCTGCAGAAAGACCGGCCCGCTCCATGGCGGCGTTCACGGCATCCGCGCACTCCGATGTCGTCGCCACCGTCACGCACCACAGATCCACCCGCAAATCCCCTCACTGGCGTTGGCGTCCCATTCATTGCCGATAACATGAGTGTACCACATTGCAAAACGCGCTTCACATACCTTCGTCCCCCTGCCTTCGTCCGCCGGGAACTCGCTCTGCTGGGAACTTGCTCCGCCAGAGTGCAGGGCTTAGAATCAAAGCAGCGGTTATCCAGGGAGGTGAGCGAATGGAAGCGGTCCATTCAGGCCGGCGGATCGCGGTG
>JAJZZT010000217.1 GCA_021797415.1 Bacillota bacterium | reverse complement strand
GTTGCCTTCTTTGATATACTTGCGAATCTGCTCCTTGGATACAAGTTCCATCCGTGTTGTCCTCCCAACGTGAACTCCCTTTCGGGGTATCGGGAGTTTACACAAACTATTTTACACCCTCTACGTTTTGGGGTACGTGAGGGAGCATTTCTGTCGATGACGCAGCCATGCGCCAAAGAGTTCTGCCCCCTTTTTGAACAACCTCTTAAATAGGCAACTGCATCACCAAAAGTTTCAGGATACCCAATCGACACTGTGAATCGCGGATATGACGCGCAGATACGCTTAATTGACTCCAGCCAGCGCAAATTAGAACCTAATCCGCTTTGCGCCTTCACGGTAATGTGAGGTTCGGCGACTTCCCATGTATGATTGCTTTGCCACCTCTTCTGAAACTCGACAATCCGTTCTTTGAAATCGTTTGGTGGTACGATTCCGATGAAATACTGCATGGTCATACCCTCCGTCTACAGTGGACAACCGAGGCGTCAACATAAAGACACGACGCACCATCAATCTTCGGACACTCTATGATAGCAGTAACACTCTAAATTCCCGCTCAAATTATACCTACACAGGATCCTTCACGGCAAAGGCCTTATAGATGGTCTTCTGTTCTTTGGTTAAGGGGAAGAAGATGCGCTGGCCATTGATGTGTTGTACCCGAAGTCTAGACAGAGGGTCAGGGCGAGGAAACCGATGAAGACCTTGTTTTGAATGCGGTCATCCCGGTGAACGCGCAGACGCCCCAAGTCCAGATTGGTTTTCAAACGTAGAAACCTCTTCTCCACGACATCTTTCTGGCGATAAATGGAGAGTGTCTCCTTCGCATCGGCCACGTCATTGCTCCCCATGACAAGCCACCCTGCCGTCTCCAACTCCTTGGTGACGACCTCCACCCGAATGCTCACCGTATAGCCCGAATCCGTGTTTGTGGATTTTCGAATGATCAGGTACTGGTGGGATGTCTCGTTCTTCAAAGCGGAGACCGGATCGATTTCCGCGCTCTTTCAATACCGTGACATGAGCGTACAATTCTTCCCGAAGTTTCAACGCCTTCAAGGCGTGATAGTACACGTGGGTATACAGACGATGCTTTTCGTCCCACGCCCGCTCCCTGGTCACGGCGCGCATCGAGTTTTCTCCGAGGACGAGTGTACGCTGCAGGTGATCGATGTCCTTTCGCTCGCTGGCAACCATCTTCTTGGCGAACTGAGAAGTGAAGGGAACGGCGACCACAAATCGAATCGGATGGGGACGATTGAGCATGGCATTAACGTTGCGCGTGCTGAAGAATCCTTTGTCCATCACGGTCAATACCGGTTTGTCGCCAGAAATAGCCTCCATTTTGGACAAGGTCGTTTTCAATGTTGTCACGTCTTTCAGACTGCCGCTGTAGACCACCTGATCAATGGGCAGTCGTGAGGTGAGGTTTTCCCCCATGAGCATGCAGAGATTGATTTGGGCCAGTTGTTCCTTATCGCGCTTGTATCCCCACTCCACGTCTTGGATGAGTTCAGAGTAGGATGAGGTGGACGTGATGTCGAGCACGAGATACTCCTGTTCGCTGCGCAATCGGCACCATGCCTGATAAAATGCTTCCCGTCCTTCGGGAGTCACGGTTTGAAGCAGGTCACTGATTCGCTGGGATGAGAGCGAACTGACGTCTTCCGGGCATGACGTCTTGCTCAAACACTCTTCACAGTACAAGAAGGGATCACCGGATAGCACAAGATAACAGGCCAGCGTAAAAATCCCTTAGTGGACAGCAGGCAGAGTGCTTTGTAGCGCATCGAGGATTCCGATTTGCTGCGCGATGTTCTCGAGCAGATACATGGATCCATACTCCAAAACCGACGATTGTCGGATATCCTCACTTGTAAAGGTGGTTGCAGCCATTTCCACGATCGCCCCGGCGGCAACCATGCGAGCCACGTACTCGGGCTTGTAAACGGGTTGTCCGCTTGTCGGATCGATTTTCCCGATGGGTACGCGTCTGTTGTGGGGCTTCCCATCGGCGTAGCGATAGGAGACGGATTCGTACAAGTAGGTTCTGTTACCGACTTTCTGCCGAATGATCGAAGCCATAGGCAACCCCTCCGTGTAGGTATAATATATTATTCCTACACGACTGACAGAAAACAAGACAGGTCGGCTCAAAATCACATCTGATGGGACGCGACACGTCTCAAATCGGCAAAAATGGAGCGTATATATTTCTCTTATTACATATCATGGATATTGACGTTCGTAGGTATAAGTTCCGGCGGGAATCTAGTAGAGCGTTTCCTAAGTTTCATGGCAGCGCACGATTCGACATCTTGCATACTCGTTCCGTTTACTCTTTGGCGGCATGCAATCCGTATCGCCAGTGAAACGGCTTCGGATCTTCATTGAGTTCAGTCAAATACTGCTGGATTCGATCCCGTAGTTCTTCCTTTGACGTCACTCTGATGTGACGCAACACCGTGCGGCTCATCTTGGAAAAGAACGACTCGATCAGATTCAGCCAAGATCCATGTTTCGGAGTGAAGACAAACTGGAACCGCCCCGGAACGCTCTCCAAATAGCGGTTGGTCTCCTTTGATCGATGCGCGGAGTGATTATCCAATAGGATCGCAATCTCCGTACCGGCGGGATAATAGGCATCCACCCCCTTTAAGAAATCGACGAATTCCGCACTGCGATGCCGATCGCAGACCGAATGATGAACATGTCCGGTCACCCAATCAATACCTCCGAGCACGCTCAGCGTCCCCAACCGCTTATATTCATGATCTCGCTGGATGCACCCGTGACTCCCCAGTGCAGGGGGGCGATCGGGTGCCGTATTGGCAATGGCTTGCACGCCTGGTTTCTCATCATACGACAAGATCACCTTGAGTAGAGCCTGTGGTTCTTCGGCCTTCTGCAGGATCTCCACCTCTTGATACACGGTTAGCACTTGTGCCATCTTGGGATCGAACTCGGGGTCACGCTTCTCCAGGTAGTACTCGATTCGATGGGGGTGAATGCTGTTCGTCTTCAGAATCTTAGAGACCGTTCCCTTCGATAACTGCTTCAGGGTCGGGTGCCCCGCTTCCTCGCAGTGGTCGCGCACGTGCTGGGCCAGCAGTTCCTGCGTCCACATCTCGTGCGGATATCCCAGCGTCTTGGGTTTCCCGCATGCCAAGGAGACAAACCACGCCTTGGCTTCCGGTGTGATGCGGGTGGGGTGTCCTGATCGAGGCAGGTCGTCCAGTGCAGATAAGATGTCTCGTCCTGGGTCCTTGAAACGGTATCATCCACCATGACGCGACTGACGCCCAGTTGTTGCGCCACGGACATTTTGCTATGCCCGTCCGCACACAATAAGAGAATCGTAGCCCGAATCACATGACGGACGGATTCAGACCGTGAGTCACGGATATGCTCCAACTGTTTGCGTTTTTCATCTGACAAAGCCACCTGTGGTTTCATTTTTCGATAGGATCGTTCCGACACCGGGCTCCCCCATTTCTACATGATTCGTCACCTCAATCTAGCACGTATCTATTGAAAAGTTTGTCGAACTAGGGAAGCTTTCTACTAGGTAACATCATACGTCGCGTCGACGACCAGATGTAGCTTATAGCGAACCATTTGACGATCTTCTCCCATGTCCGGCCGTCTTTATGTACGCCACGGTATTCTTTTCTCCCATAATCAGCGTCCGTATCGCGCCGTCCGTCCACCGTATCATTCGGGTTTTTCCGCTTGGCAAACGAGGCGATCGCCTTGCTGTCCATCGCCCAATGCTCACCAAAACCCGGCAGCGCTTCGCGCAGGTGTTGCACCAGAGTGTCGAATATCGCGTCGACCTGCGGTGCCTGCTTGAGCACATGGTGCAGAAATCGCGTGTAGGCCCACGGCGGCGGTACCTGCCCGTCAAACAACCCGCACATCTCGCACTGTTGGGCATTGCGCATAAGTTCCCGACGCAGTTTTTCCACCCCGCCATGTTGAAACACGATGCCGGCGAGTACGGAGTTCCACATCGCGCGCACGGGGTAGTCGTTGCGGCCCCTGCCGCGTTGGCGATGGAGATTCCTCATCAACTCTTCGCCCGGCATATATTCGAGCACGAGGCGCAAGCGCCCCAAATCGCCAAGCGGTTGCATAGGTGACGGAGCGTCACCTCCGAGGGTCGATTCCTGCTCAGAACTGACGACAATCGGATGGTCCCTCCGCTCCAGATCAATTGTCATTTCCCGTTCGCTCGATCCACAGCTTTCCGTCCTCCCGGATGCGGAAGGTTTCATCACCAGTGGCAGATGGCGCCGATATTTCGAACAATCGACTGGTGACTTCAATCCGCGGTTCGACTACCCCCCCCCCACCGTCCATGAATAGAGCCAACTCATTGCAAAACTCCCCGTGCTGAGCGAAGTAATTTCGTTCCCTGTAGTAGAGCTTACGCAGTTCCCATTTGATTCTTTCATCAATAGGCAACTCGAACGATTCCGGTCCATCTGCGTCCGCAAAGACGACATATCCCCACAACTCAGGGTAATGCATGTTGATAAGCCCCATCGGAGACCACACCCAGTTATCTTCCGGGTACGGTGCGCTAAGGGCAGGATTCTGCTTTTTTTGATAAGTGCCGTCTTGCACTTTGACCCGCCATTCAACTCGTGAGAAATTAACGCGCCAATACTCGCCAACAAGTGGTGGACGCGACCCTTTTGCGCATTCGCGCAGTGCCTTCCAAGGCATCGCAACCTCCACGTTCCAACTCCGATTGTCCGTACCCGGGCGGTTTAACTCGCCATTTATGTACACCGCTGTCTTGAGCCCGGCGATATCCCATCCATTTATAGGAGGACCCCCATCACGATACGGCTTTACAAGGAGCAAATCCCAGACTGTCCCCAGAGCATTGATCTCGAGTTCGTAGTAATCATGCGTGTCGCCGTCAGGATCGACAAAAATCTCGAAATCATTATCGTGAAAGATAATGGTGTCTCGCTCCGTTACGGTGGCCCAAATCTCATTCTCCGTCAATTCGGCTGCAACATAAAAAAACTCGTCATCCCAGAGCATTTTCACTCGGGTTCGTTTCCGTGGTCTTGGTTTTAGGTCGCCTTCAATATCGACGAAATCATCAGTCCATTCCGCATTGTCCCAGAACGGTTTATCTACTCTCCCGTCCACAATCAGAGACCCAAGCGCCTGCTTGCAGATATAATGCTTGGGGGAAAACTCGATCCTCGGTTCCAGAATCTCGTTTCTAAACAATTTCCTTCCCTCCAGCAAAGAATGTTCACCGACGTATCACAGAATCGCACAGAATCACGAACGCCATATATTCCTAGCAGCATGCACGTAAGCCGCTTCCATCGGATAAACGAAAAGCATTTCTCCGTCTGATCCACCTGAGCGACCGGCCAAAATTGCTTCACCTAATTCGCCCAAGTCGTACGACTGGTACGGCCCGATACCCGCAAGTAATTTGGATCTTCCAACCATCTCTCGTCTTCCCTCTTCAACCGCCTCTTTGGTCCAGGAAACGGGTTGACCCCAAAATTGCTTTGCATAAATCATCGGGCAAACAAAATCGAGATCTACTGAAAATCTCGCCCAGTCCTGTTGAACATTATTGCGCGCAATGACGGGTGTTGGGAATACAGCGGCTGATAGTTGTGTTTGTGCCGAAAAATCCTCGATCAATCGGGAGCGGTACCAATGCACCTGCTGCCCAATTCTATCCTGTCGCCATTTCTTCCAAGCCGCAAACAGCGGGTTTCCTTCCTGGACAGGTATGATTCGCGGATCGATTCCCATTTCTTCTTGATACCTGCTGCGACAACTAGAACAATAGCAAAAGCTCTGCTCTGCTACCTCAACCCTGCCAAGCTCCGGTTTCTCTCCAAAGCGAAAACCGTCCGGGTAACGGATGTAGTCAAGATGCAGTCCATCCACACCTTGTATTAGAGGCTTCCAAATTTCCCATTCCACTCGCCAACGGTCTTCATTCACTGGACAAGGCCACGTTTGTACGCCGGCAAAGGGTTTTTTGGTGTTGGGGACTCCGTCATAATCCACAGCGGCCCAATCTGGATTCACACGTAAGCGCTGAATGAAGCTCTCCGCATAATGATGATTAACTGTAATCCACGTATGAAATCGGATACCTGCCATTTGCACTTTACGAAGCAATTCGGTCCAGGTCGATAAGCGATTCACAAAGGACTCTGCCCAGACACAAACATCTGTCACTCCCATGCTCAGTAGTTCCAGCACGTCTTTACTCACATCGGAGTCTCTCGGTCGCCACCAGACGCCTTGCATATATCGATCCAATTACTCCCACCACCCTCTCTATCCAGACTACGCCTTGATAGCTCCTGCCAACCCGTTGACGTAGTAACGTTGCAGGCTCAAAAAGATGATTACTATAGGTGCCGCCACTAGCACTTCCGCAGCGGCGATGACTTGAAAACTTGCGCCAAAACTGCTTTGGAAGAATGACAGGGCCAAGGGCGCAGTATATAATGACGAACTGTTTAGCAATACAAAGGGCATCAAATAGGAATCCCAGCTACCTAGAAACCCCATTATACCAAGCGTTGCGACAGAAGGAGCAATCAATGGAACAAATATCTGGAAAAACATACGTAATTCACCGGCTCCATCGATCATTGCTGCTTCGCGAATGGGTTTCCCGAGGGTCAAAAACGCCTGTCTGAATAGAAACATGGTGAATGGACTGAATAACCCGATAAACCAAAGACCGAACCAAGAATTTGTCAGATGCATCTCCGAGAGCATGACGAAGGTTGGAATGAGTCCGCCAGCAGGCACTACGAAGGTGATCACCATCATCATAAAGAGAGATCTCTTGAACGGGAAATTAAGGAATGCAAACGGATATGCTGTCAGCAGATTTACAAGCAATGAGACTGAAACCCCCACCACCGCTACAATAAAGCTGTTCAGCAAATCCCTTGCCATGTTGTAGTGTGTAAGAGCAAAAGCATAGTTTTGCAATGTAAACGGATGCGGAATCAGCGTTGGCGGAATGGAGAATGGATTTTGCAAATCACTCATGAATGACGTGGATAACAACCAGAGCAATGGCCCTATGAAAAAGGTTGCAAAAATCGTTAATATTGCATAGGTGGCCACTACACCTACGACTTTTTTGGGTCTGACTCGCCTACGACTGCGGAATCTCGCCGGACTAACTGGCATACTCAAGAGTTGGCCACCCACCTTTTCCCGAGATAGAAGAATTGAACAAGAGTGAAGACGAGCATCAATAGCCAATGTACTTCCTGCAATGCCGCTGCGTAACCAAAATTAGCGTTCACAAAGCCTTCCTGATAAATGTAGTAGGACAGGGTGGTAGTGGCGCTGAGCGGGCCTCCACTCGTGATGATTTGGATCTCTGTGAAGATGTTCAGAGCGCCTGTTGTCGCCCCGATGATGATGTAAATGAGATACAAGCTGATGCCAGGAATGGTCACGCTGCGTATGCGGCGAATGAATCCCGCACCGTCCACCATTGCCGCGTCGTACAGTTCCGTGTCCACTGCCTGCAATGCAGCAAGGAAAAACATCATTGCCTGCCCCTGGCCTGCCCACACGGTAACAAACATGATAAACATAATGGCTAGCGATGGATTGCCAAGCCACGTAGTATAAGTGTTGGTGATGTGCAATCCAACGAGGATGTCATTAAGAAGCCCCTGGGTTTGGAATATTTCTCCGAACAAAATCGACACGACGACCATGCTAAGCATTCCAGGAATGAAGAAAATCACTCGGTAAATGGCCATTCCAGGAAGCTTTTGATTCACCAAAAGCGCCATGGACAAGGGGAGAATAACCATGACCGGTACGATCAACAGGTACTCCGTAGTCCGCCCGAGCGCTGCCCAAAAATTACCATTCGTGAATATCTGTAGATAGTTGGAAAATCCAATGAACACATGCGGTGTGCCCGGTTGATAATTTTCAAGACTCAACACGAAATTGTAGATTGCTGGACCGTAAATCCATAGAAGCATAAGAAGAACTCCTGGACCAACCATTAGATACGCAATTCCCCAAGTATGTATGGATCGTCTCGACTGTTGAGGGCGGATCATCTGATTGTCTGACAGCATTATCTTTCCCAAGGTGCTCATCCTTCCAATTCATTACACTTCGCATAGGTAAAATTCAGGCGAGTTCAATCATAGATGCAGTGATTGAACTCGCCTGATAACACCACAGTACTATCACTACTTGACCTGAGCCCAGTAGTGGTTTAACACGCCTTGTGCCTGAGTTTGCGCGTCTTTCAAGGCCGATGATACCGACTGATTACTGATCAAGACGTTATTGAACTGCGTTTGCAGGATAATCCCGATCTGATTCAACACGGTGCTCGGAAGTGGCAAGGTGGGTTGACTGACGCCATGCGCCATACTCTGCGCTTGCAGTATAGCGTACTCCTTCTGCAGTTCCTGCCCCTTCTTAAATTGTGCAAAAAATGCAGGATCTTTAATGGCGGCATTTGACATCGGGCCCACATCACCATGGGTCATTTTAGAAAAACTCAACTGGTTTTTCACAGACATGAAAGTCATCGCTAATTGCGCCGTCAATTTTGGATACTTGGACTGTTTAGACACTACCCAGAAAAACGCGGGACCGGCCTCAAATGTCCCGCTGGGTCCATAAAGCGGCGGCCCGATCTTGATGTGAGCCTTAAGAGGGCCCCAAGCGGATTGCAACTGCGTTTCCATCCCCTGACCATACTGAGCCGTCGTTCCTTGAAGGAACAACTGCAGTTGATTTACGTTGGATATGCTGTCCGGATCCCAGACCCCTCCGTCCCAGTACTTCTTCATTTGAATCCACACACGAGCGGCAGCGGATGTATCGTAGACAACTTTCCTGTAATTGTGCGAGTATACCGGCAAGTTCTCAAATGTTCCGTCAGAAGCAATTCCAGGCCCCGGCGTCTGCGCTCCACCGATTCCCATATATGCGTTCGGATCTGCCTTATGCAGGGCAAGTCCATCCCGTAGGTACTGAACCATCGTTTGTGGAGGAGTCTTGATACCAGCTTTGTTCAAAAGCGCCATGTTATATATTTCAGGCAGAGCCGTGCCCGCCGCGTAATAAGGGATGGCCATGATTTTCCCCTTAACGGTCAAGGGGCCGATAGCGCTCGCCGGAAATGCGGTTTGTTGGGTCTTCGTCAAATAACTGTTCAACGGGACAATCTCATTGGCCATTTGAGTGAATGCCCCATAATCCAAATTCACTAAATCTGGAGAAGTTCCTGCAGCGAAATTCGCTTGAAACTTCGTATTGATATCGTTGCCTGCGACATCGACCCACTTTACGGTGACGTTGGGATATCTCTTATTGAAATCCTTGATCACTTGATCTACGTAAGGCTTAAAAGACTGACCCAACTGCAATGTCCAGACCGTTAAAGTGATGTTAGAAGCCGCATGTGTCACTGACGGCGTTACCATAAGTCCCCCAACGACGGCGATCACTGTTGTACCAATCGCCAGTAAGTGTTTCCCCTTCACAAAAAGCCCCCCTTATTTAATGTTCTAGATATTTCCAACATTTCACGCCGGACCATTAGGTGTACGTTTGGGGATCAAGACTCCAAACGTCGAAAAATATGGCCGGAAATCAGCAATAAAACACTTAACATTTCGTTGGAGTTCCAACGATTGCTACGCAGGAGTTAGCCAACCCTATTTTCTAAATAAAGGGGCGCAGCAGTTTGTTCTCGGTGGCAGATGTCCATCAGCCGTGATTTTCAAAAATGCAAAGCAAGAATCGCTTATTTGAATACGTCCATGTAACGATACCGCGACAGGATGAGCACCACAGCATCGCTTCCCCGGCATCAAGTTTGAAAAATATCCAGCATCACCCGCTTAATGCCGTGAGGCTATAATAAGCATCAGTTGATCACTGCTAGCGCTTTCACGTAATGGCAGTTTTCAAACTTGACTATGACATTATCATGCGTCAATAAATATGTCAAGTTCATAAAATCAATAATAAGATATATTCTTTTTATAAAAATCGAGGTTGGCGAATGCGACGAAACCCTACTTTCGACACCCTGATCAATGAATTGGAGCAATCTCAATATAGTCTTAGCTATACCATTCTAGTAGACGTCGCTTGCTATAAGGTATAATGTGTACGGGAACCAATTCGAGATATGTTGGAATGGAGTTTTGATGCCATGGGAAACGATTCAAAGGCGAAGCCGTTATACAGCATTATCTATGATCATTTGCGTGATGAGATTTTGCGGCAGCACTACGCGCCAGGCGCTAGGCTACCCACTGAGGTGGAACTGGCGAAAGACTTCGGAGTTAGTCGCATCACTTCCAAGCGTGCGATGGAAGAGCTTGAACGCGACGGTTATATCTATAGGCAGCGTGGTCGCGGGAGTTTTGTGAGAGAACTGCACACTGTTCTGCCACCTGATTTTGCATTACCGCGAGGTAGGTCTGCTGGTAGAGCAGTGCCGATCGTGCTTCCATCGGAGGGTCACGGTATGTTCGGCTACGTGCAGGGCGCAGCAGAGATTCTAAATCGAGCAGGATATTTCTTGAGTATACAGACGACCAACGGCACTGCCCCGGCTGAACGTGTGTTGTTGTGCCAATTGCTTACGAGCGACGCCAAAATCATACTGTATTATCCCATTGACGACCGCAACCTGGATATTTTACTGGCACTTCATTTTAGTAAACACTCAATTATCACTATCGACAAGCGACTCGATGGTTTGCCGACGACCAGCGTAGTATCTGATAATGTTGGCGGTGGTCGGATGGTCACGGACACCCTGTTGTCACGCGGGCATCGGAGAATTGCGTTTGTTTCCAGCGTGGAACTCGAAGCCGTCTCATCAGTGCGGGAAAGGTTTATAGGGTATTGCTCGGCCCTGCAAAAAAAGGATATTCGGGTGGATCCGGATATTGTTGTCTTAGATTTTATCGGAACAGACGACAGTCGTTCGCGCTGGGTTGACCCGCGGAATCTGCTTGGCAGGCTGATTGCGGGCGGTGTGACAGCGATCCAGGCGGAACACGACTTGATCGCCCGTGATTTATTGAGATACGCGACTGAACTTGGCATTGAGGTACCGCGAGATCTCTCAATCGTAGGTTTCGACAACACGGACGCAAGTCAGCATTTGAGCGTTCCTCTTACTACAGTGGAGCAAAATTTTCATGAGATAGGCCGCCGCGCGGCGGAGGTCGCTGTGCGGTTTTTGGAGACTAACATAGAGCCGCCGACGCAATCGATTGTTATCCCAGTTCGCATGATTGACCGCTCGTCTGTGGCGCAAATGACCAATGCGAAGAGTCAAGTGTAGACAGTCGCAAGCAGGGCCCACTATGTTTCTTCCTATTTTTGAACATTGCCTTTCAGTACAATCTGTTGTCGCTCAGTTTCCCTCTCGAGAAAAGAGGGACTTTTTCTTTCCAAGAGAGGTATTGGTATAATAAAATTAGGGATTTCTGGCGAGTGACACCACAGATTCAACATGGCTCGTCTGCGGGAACATGTCGACGGGCACGGCGGATTCCAGCGCATAGCCCTCGTCGGCGAGGGCGCGCAGGTCGCGGGCGAGCGTCGCGGGATTGCAGGAGATATAGACGACGCGACGCGGACACAGGGCGGCAATCGAGCGGGCGACTTCCACGCCGCAGCCGGCGCGCGGCGGGTCGAGCATCACGACGGTCGGGCGGGGAGCGGCCAACCGCTTGTCGCGCAGGATGTCCTCCGTTTGGCCAAGCAGGAAGCGCGCATTGGTCGCATGGTTCTCCTGCGCATTGTGCCGCGCATCCGCGATGGCCTGCGCCACGCTCTCCACACCGACGGCGGCGGCGGCACGGCGCGCGGCAAGCAGAGTGAGCGTGCCGACACCGCAGTACAGGTCGGCCGCCACATCATCCTCGCGAAGCTGTGCGGCATCCAAGGCCAGTCCGTATAGCAGCTCGGCCTGCGCGGGATTCACCTGCAGAAACGCTCCCGCCGACGCGCGAAAGCGCATCCCGCCAAACGTCTCGCTCAGGTGCGGCGCCCCCCACAGGGTGCGCTCCACCACCGTTTCCTGCGGTCCGGCCGGATGCGCACTTGCCGCGTTCACACTTCCAGGGCGCGCCGATCGCTGCCTCACACCAGAACCGCCCGCCCCAGCCTGTGGCGGAGTAAACGGCGTGAACTCGCGCACCACCACCCCGGCCAGCCGGAAACCTGCGGGCATCCGGCCGGAAAGGCGGCGCGCAAGCTCCTGCCCGTGCGGAAGACCGCCGTTCGCATGGCTGACATGGCTGACATGGCTGACATGGCTGACGTGGCCGACGTGGCCGACATGGCTGACGTGACCGACATGGCCGACGTGGCCGACATGGCCGACATGGCCGACGTGGCCGACGTGGCCGACGTGGCCGACGTGGTTCGCGCCTCCCCGTGATCGTCGCCCGGCGTTTTCGCTGCGACGCACGGCATTCGCACCACGCGCAGCATTCGCGCCACGCGCAGCATCCGCGCCACGCGCAGCATCCGCACCACGCGCAGCATCCGCGCCATGCGCAGCATCCGCGCCACGCGCAGCATCCGCGCCACGCACAGCTTCCGCACCGCGCGCAGCATCCGCACCACGCGCAGCATCCGCGCCACGCGCAGCATTCGCGCCGCCCGCGGCTTCGGCGAAGCGGTTGCGGCCGATCTGTCCGCCTCCCCGCGCCTCGATCACCACCAGCGCATCGCCCGCTGATGAGGTGCGCACCGCAATCTGCCGCACATGCCCGGCATCCGCGCGTTCATCATAGGGCTCGATCCCGAGGTCGCGCACAATCTCGAGCAGCGCGCCAAGGATCCGGTCGTGCGCCTCCGGGCGAATCAAACATTCGTCCACGCCCACGGGATCATGCGTGCCCTCCTCCATGAAACCGGCCACAAACCGGCCCTCCCGCGCTACGGCGGCCACGCTGACCTTGTTGCGGTAGCGCCATGGATCGTCCATGCCGCGCGCCGGTTCGACAACGCGCTCCACGACCGAAGGGTCAAAACGGCCGATCCGCGTCAGCGCGTCGACCAGTTGGCGCCGTTTGAACGCCAGTTGGCCGTTATAGCTCATGTGCTGCAACTGGCAGCCGCCGCACACGCCAAACACCGGACAGGGCGCCGAGACACGGTCGGGCGATGTGCGCAAGACATCCAGCAGATGGACGAAGGCGTGTGACCGGGCGACCCGCCCGGCGCGCACCCGCACACGCTCACCCGGCAGGGCGCCTGGCACGAAGACGGCAAAACCGTCGTGGCGCCCCACGCCCTCGCCGCGGTATCCGAGATTGTCGATCTCCACTTCAAACGTCTCGCCTTTCCGCACCGGTGCGGTCACCGTCTGTCACCCTTTCTCTTTGCCGTCTGTCCTGAAAATGCAAATCTGCTTCCAGCCGTCAGTATCCCTTTGCTCCTGCTCGGACACCGCTGTCGCTAAACTCGCGACGAGCAAAGGGATGCGGGCGACCCAGCGAGCCCTCAGCCTACCGCTGGACCACCGCTGGCTCGTCGTGCACGGTGACGCAGCGAATTTTCACCCTTCGTCGGCGGTGCGCCAGAACCGTCACAGGCCCGCGACCACCGTCAGATGCCGCGGCAACACACGCACCGAGAACGGCAGCTTCCCGCCGTATTCGCCGTCCACATTCAGGTCCACCTCCTCCGTCGACGACAGGGCGATCGCGCGCGCCCGGAAATACTCGATGCGCGCGTCCCCGACATGTTCGCCGCGCAGGGCCAGTCCCAGCACGCGGATCATCTCCCCGAGGTTCATCGGCTTGACGATCATCACATCGAGCAGCCCGTCATTGACCGACGCGTACGGCGCAAGCCGCTCGAAGCCGCCGACCGACCGCGAATTGGTCACGAGACACAGCATGGCCTCGCCGTCGTACACCCGCTCGTCCGCCTCCACGTGCAGCGGGATCGGCCGCAGGCCGGGCAGGCGCTCGATGCCCCGCATGACGTACGCAAACTGACCGAGCACCGTCTTCATCCTGCTCGGCACCTCGTAGGTGATCTCCGCCAGCCTCCCGCAGGCGGCGATATTGACAAAATAGCGATCGGTTCCGACGAGCCCCAGATCGAGCGGCATGCGCTTTTGCTGCGCGATCATGCGCGCCGCCTGTTCGATCTGGAAAGGGATCTTCAGGGCGCGCGCGAGGTCGTTCGTCGTCCCCGCCGGAATCACGCCAAGCACCGGACGCATGGACTCCGGCGTGCGGGCGAGGCCGTTGATCACCTCGTTTACCGTTCCGTCCCCGCCGCACGCGACGACATGGCAGAATCCGTCGCGCGCCGCCCGCTCCGCCTCCGCCGTCGCGTCCCCGGCGCCTTTCGTGGCGTGCGAGGACGCCTCGAACCCGGCCTCCTCCAGAATCTGCAGCACGCGCGGCAGGTGTTGCCGGAACGTTTCCCTGCCCGCGTACGGATTGTAAATCACCCGCATCCTCGGACGCATCGCCGTCACCTCTGTCCTCACCCTCCGGCAATCATCTCGGCGATCATGCGGTTGACCAACTGCGGATTGGCCTTGCCCTTTGTCTCTTTCATCATCTGTCCGACAAGCGCGCCCAGCGCCTTCTGCTTGCCCGCGCGGTAGTCTTCGACCGACTTGGGATTGGCCGCGATCACCCTCTGCGCGATGGTCCGCAGTTCTCCTTCATCCGATATCTGGACAAGTCCCCGCTCCTCAATCAGCGCGCGCGGGTCACTTCCCTGTTCCAGCACATCCCGGAAAACCGCCTTGGCAATCTTTGTCGAGATCGTCCCGTCGTCAATCAGTCCGATCAATTGCGCCAACTGCCGCGGCGTCATGCGCACCTCTTCGATCTCCCGCCCGGCGGCCTTCAGATACGCGAGCAGATCGCCCATGATCCAGTTGCTCGCCAGCTTCGGGTCTTTCACCAGGCCGGCCGCCGTATCGAAAAACTCGCCGAGCGCGCGCGACGCGGTCAGCACGCCCGCATCGTACGCCGGCAGTCCGTACTGGCGCACAAACCGCTCCCGCATTGCCGCAGGCAATTCCGGAATCTCCGCCCGGCGCTGCGCGATGTACGCCTCCGTCAGCTCGATGCGCGGCAGGTCGGGCTCCGGAAAATAACGATAGTCGTGCGCGTCCTCCTTCGAACGCATCACGACCGTACCGCCTGTCTCCTCATCCCAGCGCAGCGTCTGCTGGCGGATTTCCCGGCCCGCCAGAAGCGCCTCTTCCTGGCGGCGCTGCTCGTACTCCAGCCCGCGCTGCACATTGCGGAAGCTGTTCATATTCTTGATCTCGGTCTTCGTGCCAAACGTCCGCTGCCCGGCCGGGCGCAGCGAGATGTTCGCGTCGCAGCGCATCGAGCCTTCTTCCATGCGGCACTCCGACACATCGCTGTAGCGCAGGATATTGCGGACCTCCTCCATGTAGAGGCGCGCCTCTTCGGGCGTGCGGATGTCCGGCTCGCTGACAATCTCGATCAGCGGCACGCCCACGCGGTTTAAGTCGACCAGCGAATAATCGCCGAACGGCGAGTGATTGAGCTTGCCCGCATCTTCCTCCAGGTGAACGCGCGTGATGCCGATGCGCTTCACCGCGCCGTCCACGACGATCTCCACGTGGCCGCGCTCGCCGATCGGTTCATCGTACTGCGAAATCTGGTAGGCCTTCGGACTGTCGGGGTAGAAATAATTCTTGCGGTCGAACTTGCTGCTCCCGCGCACTTCGCAGTTCAGCGCCAGCGCCGCGCGGATTCCCAGCGCCAGCGCCTGTTCGTTGAGCACGGGCAGGACGCCCGGACTGCCAAGGCACACGGGGCACACGCGCGTGTTGGGCGCAGCGCCGAACTCATTGGCGCAGCCGCAGAAAATCTTTGTCTTCGTGGCGAGTTCCACGTGCACTTCGAGGCCGATGACCGTCTCAAACTCAAACGCCATGTTCCGTCACCCCCGCCGGTTTCTTCGGGCGCAGCGGCGCAAAGCCGGCCGCCCGCTCGTAGGCGTGCGCCGCGCGCAGCAGCGTCGGCTCGTCAAACATGCGCCCGATGAACTGCAGCCCGACAGGCAGGCCGTCAGCCAGTCCGCACGGCACACTGACGGCGGGCAGGCCGGCCAGATTGGCCGGGATGGTGCAGATGTCGCTGACGTACATGGCAAGCGGGTCGTTCATCCTCTCCCCGAAGCGAAACGCGGTGGTCGGCGTCGTCGGGGAGACGATCACGTCAACCTCGGCAAACACCTCGTCAAAGTCCCGCCTGATCAGCGTGCGCACCTGCTGCGCCCGCTTGTAGTAAGCGTCGTAATAGCCGCTCGACAGCGCATACGTCCCGATCAGGATGCGCCGCTTCACCTCGGGTCCGAATCCCTCGCTGCGCGTCCTGCTGTACATATCGATCAGGTTGTCCGAATTTTGTGTGCGGTAGCCGTAGCGCACCCCGTCGTAGCGCGCCAGGTTGGACGACGCCTCGGCGGGCGCGATCAGATAGTAGGTGGACAGCGCGTAGCGCGTGTGCGGCAGGCTCACTTCCCGCACCTGCGCGCCGAGCTTCGCCAGAAACGCGATGGCTTCCTCCACCCTGCGCCGCACGCCGTCGTCGACGCCTTCGGCAAAATACTCGCGCGCCACGCCGACGCGCAACCCCGCGATATCGCCCGTCAACGCCCCGCTGTAATCGGGCACGTCGACCCGGGCGGACGTGCCGTCCTGCGGATCGTATCCCGCGATGGCCTGCAACACCAGCGCCGCATCTTCCACCGAGTGGGTGAGCGGCCCGATCTGGTCCAGCGAGGACGCGAACGCCACGAGGCCGAAGCGCGACACCCGGCCGTACGTCGGCTTCAGGCCGACCACGCCGCAAAATGCGGCGGGTTGGCGAATCGAGCCGCCGGTGTCCGATCCGAGCGCATACGGCGCCATGCCGGCCGCCACCGCCGCCGCCGCTCCGCCGCTGGAGCCTCCGGGAACGCGCCGCAGGTCCCACGGGTTGCGCGTGGGAAAGCGCGCCGAATTTTCCGTCGACGATCCCATCGCAAATTCATCCATATTGAGCTTGCCTAGCAGCCGCCCTCCGGCCTGCGCCAGACGGCGGACGGCGGTCGCCGTGTGCGGCGGGACATAGCCTTCGAGAATCCGGCTCGCGCACGTGGTGGCGACGCCGGCGGTGCACAGATTATCCTTGACCGCATACGGAATCCCCGCCAGGGCGCCCGGCCGAGCGGAATCGGCCGACCGCCCAAACTGCGGATCGCCGCTCACGCGCGCGGCGCCAGGCTGACCATCGCGCAACTGCCGGCCGGCCTTTTCATCGTCGCTCACCACCGTGAGAAAAGCCTGTACATGGCCATCCTGCCGCGCGATCTCGGCGCGGCAGCGCGCAAACAGTTCCTCCGGGCTCGTCCGCCCTTCATCCAGGGCGCCGCGCAGCGCCCGCAACCCGCTGTACATGTCAAACACCGCTTTATCCCTCCAGAACGGCCGGCACGCGAAACTGTTGTTCATCCGCGTCCGGAGCGTTTACCAGCGTGATCTCCTGTGGCAGGGACGGCGCCGGCTCGTCATGCCGCATTGCCGTCTGCTTGTCGCCCACATGGCTCATCGGCGCAACCCCCGTAAGGTCGAGCGCGGCCAACTCGTCCGCATGTTCCAGGATGCGCCCGAGTTCACCCGCCAGCGTGTGCTTCTCATCGTCCGTCACGATCAACCGCGCCAGCTTCGCAACGTGTTCCACATCCTGCTCCGTGAGGTTCATCGACTATCTCCTCCCCTTTTCCCACCCGCGCGTCTAACGATTGACCAGCAGAATGACGATCGATACGAGCGAGAAGCAGATGCCGAGCAGGTACAGGAAGGTGACCGTCTGCTTCTGCGTCAGTCCCGAACTCATGAGGTGATGAAATGTATGACCGCGATCCGCCACATAGATCGGACGATTCTCCCGGAACCGTCGAATGATGACATAAAATGCGTCCATGATCGGCACGCCGAGCGCCAGCACGGGGATGACCACGCTGACCAGCGTGGCCGACTTGAATGCGCCGTCCACCGCGATGGCCGCCAGCACATAGCCGAGAAAAGTCGCGCCGGCGTCGCCCATGAAGATGCGCGCCGGATGAAAATTGTGCCGCAGGAAGCCCAGCGCGCAACCGATCAGGATGATGGAAAACATCGCCATGCCGTCGTGCGCCTTCACAAGGGCGATCAAGAACAGCGTCGTCGCTGAAATTGCGGCGATCCCCGCCGCAAGACCGTCCAGACCGTCCAGAAAATTCATCATATTGGTAATTCCGACCACCCACACCACGGTGGTGACCACGCGCAGCCAACCGGGAAAAACAAGAAATCCGACATGCAAAAACGGGACGTGGATGCCCTGGATGCTGACATCGAACAGCGGAAGAATGGAGGCGGCGATCAGTTGCACGACAAATTTGGGCCAGGCGGGCAGCTCCCGTCGCCTCGTCTTGAAGAAGTCATCGACGATTCCGATCGCGAAAATCAGGAACCCGCCGAGCGTAACGCCCCAGAATTGCTCTGTCCGCTGAGTGAACAGAGCCGCCGTGAGAACGAATCCCACATACATGGCCAGGCCGCCCAAAAGCGGTATGGGATCCTTGTGGATCTTCCGCTGGTTCGGTATATCCATAAAACCTGTGCGAAGTGCAAGTTTTTGGACATAGGGAACGGAAAAAAACACGAGGACGAAACTGAATACGCCCGCCAGAGCATATTGCATAGGCCGGATGTCCCCCTCAGCGTGATTGGCCCCATAACGATCTCAGTATAACAAACCGCGGTCCACACCCCAAAAATCCAGCCCGTTCTAACGATATGACACGAGCCATACGTTAGACATGACGATCCTGTTAAGTCGGTTGCTTGAAGGAGAGTGATCGCCATGGACTGGTGGGCCGTCGCGTGCGCTGTCATAGCGCCTGTCACGTTCTCCCTGGGACGGTATTCGGCGCGGTTTCACTTCATCCGCGTGAAGCGCCGCTACAAACAAAACGTCGGTGAATTTATCCGGGGCCGTTCTTGAAAAGCTTGCGCCAATCCCACCATGCCCTTCGCTCCTGCTCAGACACCGCTTCACGGAACTTGTGACGAGCAAAGGGCATGATGGCGCCCAGGCAAACTTCACTTTTGAACAGGCTCTTATTGCGATCCGGCGTCCGGTCCCGGCCGGATCGCCTCGCCTTTCGCGAGCAGGTCCACAAACCCCCGCTCATCGAGGATCACCAGCGGAATTTCCGGGCGATCGCGCAGCAACGCGCGCGCCTTGTCGAGCTTCGATCCCGCGTCTGTCCCCGCGACGAGATAGTGCGTCTTCGCGCTGACGCTTCCCGTCACCTTTCCGCCCCGTTTCACTATGGCGGCCTGCGCCCCGTCCCGCGTCATGCCCGCGAGCGTTCCCGTCAGCACAAACGTTTTTCCCGCCAAAGCCGCCTTTGCAAGGCCGGCGACCGACTGTTCCGCGGTCATGCGCAGTCCGTGCGCGCGCAGCCGCTCGATCAATCTTCGGTGTTCCGCGACGCGAAAGTGCGCCGCCACACTCTCCGCCATTTTGGGACCGATATCGGGAATCGCCGTCAATTCCTCCTCCGTCGCGTCCATGAGGCGTTCCAGCGAACCAAAGTGCGCCGCCAGCGACTGCGCGGCCCTGGCGCCGACCAGGCGGATGCCAAGCGCGAACAGCAACCGTTCCAGCGGTTGCCGTCGACTGGCCGCGATGCCGGCCAACAGATTGCCGGCCAGCTTGTCGCCCATGCGGTCCAGCGTCAGCAACTGTTCGCGCGTCAGGCCGTAAAAATCGGCCGGATCGCGCACGAAACCCGCTTCATGCATGGCTTCGACCCACATTTCGCCCAGCCCCTCGATGTCCATCGCGCCGCGCGAGACAAAGTGGATGAGCGCTTCAACGCGCTTGGCGGGACAATCGGGGTTGACGCAGCGCCAGGCCGCCTCTCCCGGAACGCGTTCCAGCCTCTCTTTGCACGCCGGGCAGTCCTTCGGCATCGTATAAGGCAGTTCCGCACCCGTGCGCGCGTTCACAACCGCGCGCAGGATCTCCGGGATGATGTCGCCCGCTTTTTGCACAACCACGAGATCGCCGATCCGGATGTCCTTCTCGCGGATCATGTCCTCGTTGTGCAGCGTCGCGCGGCTCACCGTGGTCCCCGCCAGACTCACCGGTTCAATGACGGCCGTCGGGGTGACCGCCCCGGTGCGCCCGACGCTCCATTCGATCGTCAGGACGCGCGACTCCGCCTGTTCCGCGGCAAATTTGTAGGCCACGGCAAAACGCGGCGTCTTGGCGGTGAATCCCATGCGCTGCTGCAACTCGAAATCGTTCACCTTCACCACGACGCCGTCGATGCCGTACGCGAAGCGCTCCCGTTCCTGTTCCACCCAGTGCACGTACGCCTCCACCTCGTCCATTGCGGCGCATACCCGCCAGTGCGGATTCACGGCAAAACCGAGTTCCGCCAACTTTCTCAGCGCCTGCTCCTGCGTGGCGGCGAGTTGCTCCGGCGTTGTCAGCGCATAGGCGAAGAACGCCAGCCCGCGTTCCCGCACGAGCCGCGGGTCCAGTTGACGCAGCGAGCCTGCGGCGACGTTGCGGGGATTGGCGAAAAGCGTCTCCCCCCGCTCCGCCCGCGCGCGGTTCAACCGCTCAAAAGCCGCGCGCGGCAGATAGGATTCACCGCGAACCTCGATGCTCACCGGCTCGTGCAGGAGCAGCGGAATGGCGCGCACGGTGCGCAGGTTGGCCGTTATATCCTCGCCTGTCACACCGTCGCCGCGCGTCGCGCCCCGCACAAACACCCCTTCCTGGTACAAAAGCGATGTGGCCAGCCCGTCGATCTTCAGTTCGCAGACGTACGACACCGCCGCTCCGGCGACCGCGCGCACGCGCTCGTCAAACTCGCGCAGTCCGGAAAGCGAGAACACATTGCCGAGCGACAGCATCGGCCTTTCGTGCACGACCTTGCCAAAACCGGGCAAAACTTCACCGCCCACGCGCTGTGACGGCGAATCCGCCGTGACCCACTCCGGATGCGCCGCCTCGATGGTCAGCAGTTCACGCAGCAGGCGGTCGTATTCGACATCCGTCACAAGCGGGTCGTCCAGCACATGGTAATGGGTATCATAGCGGTGCAGCAACGCACGCAACGCGGCGAGCCGCTCCCGATCGCCGTCCAATCCGCACTCCCCCCGCGCAGAACCGGTGTGCCGCGGTCTGCATCTTCCTCACTCCCGCTCCTCTTCACTCCTGCGCTTTCCGGATGGGCGCAAACCGGACCATGAGCCGGCGCACCCCGATCGGCGCGGCAAACTCGACTGTCACTTCACAATCGTCCCCCGCACCGTCAATTTGCCGCACAACGCCGGTTCCCCACTTGCGGTGCTCGACCTCGTCGCCGATCTGCCACTCGATCGTGGGGTCCGCGCCAAAGTTTGCCGGAACCTGAATCTGGCCCGGCCCTTTGTCCTGGCCCCCGCCGGCGCGCATACTGCCGGCGGCCGCGCCGCGACCGATCCCGGAACCGACGGACGCCCCGCTTCTGGGCCGCTCCCACTCCCGCAGGACATCCGGCGGAATTTCTTTGAGAAAGCGCGAGGGGGCGTTGCTGCGCGAATAGCCGTACAGCGTGCGGGAAGCGGCGCAGGACAGGTACAACTCCCTGCGCGCCCTCGTGATGCCGACGTAGCACAGGCGCCGCTCTTCCTCCAGTTCGTCGGGGTCGTCGAGCGTACGCGAGTGGGGAAATATCCCCTCCTCCAGCGCAGGCAGAAAGACGACCGGAAATTCCAGCCCTTTTGCGCTGTGCAGCGTCATCAACACCAGTCCGTCGCCCGCGCCGCCCTGCTGGTCGGCGTCCGCCACAAGCGCGACATCCGAGAGAAATTCGAGCAGCCCGCCGCCTGTTTCCCGCTGGTCAAACTCCCGCGTCACGGACAACAGCTCGTCCACGTTCTCCAGGCGCGCCTGCGCTTCGATCGTATTATCCTGCTTCAGCATTTCGCGGTAACCGCTCTGTTGCAGAACCTCCCCGACCAGTTCGGTCACCGTCAGATACTCCTGCATCGCGGCCCATTGGCGGACAAGCATCGTGAAGCGGTCGAACTGTTCCGTGAAACGGACCGACAGCCCGAGCATTTCGTGCTCCCGCATGGCGGCGAACAACGACAGCCCATGCGCGTCGGCATATTCGCGCACGCGCGCCAGCGTTCCCTCGCCGATGCCCCGCTTCGGGACATTGATCACCCGCTCCAGCGCCATGTCGTCGTCCGGATTCGCGACAAGCCGCAGGTAGGCCAGCACGTCTTTGATCTCCTTGCGCTCGTAAAACCGGATGCCGCCGAACACGCGGTACGGCACGCCCGCTTTCATGCACGCCTCCTCAATCACGCGCGATTGGGCGTTTGTGCGGTAGAGCACCGCAATGTCCGACAGCCGCACACGCTCCTCATCCCGCCTGCGCATGGCTTCCTCTACGATAAAGCGCGCTTCGTCCCGCTCATCGTAAAGGCGCGCGAACAACACCAGCGAGCCGTCGCCGTTGTCCGTCCAGAGCGTCTTGTCGGGTCGTCCCCGGTTATTCTGGATCACGCCGTTCGCGGCGCGCAGGATCGCCTTGGTCGAGCGATAGTTCTGCTCCAGCTTGATCACGCGCGCCGCCGGGTAATCCCGCTCAAACGACAGGATGTTGGCGATGTCCGCGCCGCGCCAGCGATAGATCGACTGGTCTGAGTCTCCCACCACGCATAGATTCTGATACCCGTCGGCAATCAGGCGAACAAGCCGGTACTGGCTGTGGTTGGTGTCCTGGTACTCGTCGACCAGCACGTGCTGAAACTTGCGGCGGTAGAACTCGCGAATCTCTTCGTCAGTCTGCAACAACTCCACAGTCTTCATGATCAAATCGTCAAAATCCAGCGCATTGTTGCCGCGCAACTTCTCCTGGTACCGCTCATACACCGCCGCGACCACCTCGGCGACGAGACTGTCCGCCGACCGGCGGGCCTCCGCCGCTGTGACCAACATGTTTTTGTGGCGGCTGACGCCGGCCAGCATGGCCCGCGGGTCGAACTTGCGCGTGTCGTAATTCAGTTCATCAAGTGTACGCTTCATCACCACCTGTTGGTCGGCGCTGTCCAGAATCGTAAAATGGCTCGCATAGCCGAGCTTCTCGATGTCCCGCCGCAATATGCGCACGCACATCGCGTGGAAGGTCGACACCCAGATATCGGCGGACGCCGGTCCGACAAACCGTTCCACACGCTCGCGCATCTCGCGCGCCGCCTTGTTGGTGAACGTGATGGCCAGCACGCTCCACGGAGGCACCCCCTCGTGCGCGAGCAGATAGGCGATGCGGCGCGTCAGCACGCTCGTCTTCCCGCTCCCGGCCCCCGCGACCAGCAGCAACGGCCCTGCCGTCGTGAGGACGGCCTCCCGCTGCTGTGGATTCAGGCCCTGCAGCAGATCGTGTTCACTGCGGTCAATGACCACGCCAACCCCCGCCTTCACTGTTGTTGATTATTGGAATCTCGCCGCAGAGTCGCTCCCGCATACTGCGCGTACAGGGTCAATGCGCGTTCTTCGGCCCCGGCCAGCGTCGCTCCGGTCGCGATGATATGGCCCATCTTGCGGCCAGGCCGCGCCTCCTGCTTCCCGTAGAAGTAGACTCCGGCACGCTCGTCTTGCCCCGGCAAAAAACCGATATGGCGATAGATCCGTTCTTCATCGTCCGAAAACACATCGCCGAGCAGGTTGACCATCACGGCCGGCCGCTGCGCCACGCCGCCGAGCGATTCGCCGGCAATCGCGCGGCACAATTGCGCAAACTGGCTGGTCGCCGCCGACAATTGCGTGTGGTGCCCGGAATTGTGCGGCCGCGGCGCCAGTTCGTTGACCAGGATGCGTCCGTCTGCGGTGTAGAACATCTCCACGGCGAGCAGTCCGACCAGCCGCAGTTCACGCGCGATCCGTTCCGCCGCCCGCACGGCGGCGCGCCGCGTCTCTTCGGGCAGGACGGAGGGAGCGCTCGACTGGTGCAGGATGTGATTCCTGTGCACATTGTCCACAACCGGATAGGAGACGATGGAACCATCCATGGCGCCGGCAACGATCACCGAGCATTCCGCGCGCAGCTCAATCCACTCCTCCAGCACACACGGAACAGACGCCAGCGCATTCCAGGCCGCCGCCGCGTCCACAGGCCGGTCGATCCGCACCTGCCCCTTGCCGTCGTACCCCTGTTCGGCCGTCTTCAGCACCGCCGGCGCGCCGACATCCGCGACGGCGGCCGCCAGTTCCCGCTCTGTGCGCACAGCGGCGACGCGCGGCATCGGCGTACCGATGCCGCGGAGAAACTCCCGCTCGCGAATGCGGTTTTGTGCGATCCACAGGATATCCGGCCGCGGACATGCGCGCGCGTACCGCGCGGCAAGCCGGACGCTTGCAATCGGCAGAAGTTCCGTATCGTACGTCACGACATCCACCGCCGAGGCGAACTCCGTAACGAGCCGTTCATCCGCAAGCGATCCCAGCCATACCCTGTCCGCGACAAGCGCTCCGGGATTCTGCGCATCGGAAGCGTACACGTGCATCTCATGGCCGAGTTTCCTGCCGGCCAGACACGTCATCTGAGCCAACTGTCCGTCGCCCAAAATCCCTATAACCGCCCTCACATCCCGCACTCCATTTCCATATCCGTAAGGTTGTCCGCTTCATATATGGAACCATTGCGCCTGCATCGCGGGACTTTATCACTGCTCCCCGAGCCCGTCCTGCGCCACCGCAGCCGTCTGCCGGGCGCGAAATTCATCCAGGCGGCGCGCCAGTTCTCCGTCATGCACGGCGAGCAGGGCGACGGCGAGCAGCGCCGCGTTTTTGGCGCCCGACTGGCCGATGGCCACTGTCGCCACAGGCACGCCGGCGGGCATCTGCACGATGGAGAGCAGGCTGTCCAGGCCGTTCAACGCCTTTGACTGCACGGGCACTCCGATCACGGGCACCGGGGTCAGCGCGGCCAGCATGCCCGGCAGGTGCGCGGCGCCGCCCGCCCCGGCTATGATAGCCGCGAGTCCGCGCTCCCTGGCCGTCCGGGCGTACTCGTAAAGTCTCTCCGGAGTCCGGTGCGCCGACACGATCTCCGCCTCAAACGGCACGTCGAATTCCCGCAATAGATCGACACAGTGGCGCATCGTTTCAAAATCCGACTTGCTCCCCATCACAACGCCGATTTTCAAGCCGCGCTCCTCCCACCGGGACGCCGTGCGCCCTTCAAAAAACGAACCATTCACATCTCTATCCTCATAATACCTCAAGAGGACAGGCCAGTTGCCGATAAAACGGAAAAAGACGGCTGTCCGCGCATGCGAAGCCGTCTCTCAACCATCGGAATGACAGGATTCGAACCTGCGACCTCACGGTCCCGAACCGTGCGCTCTACCACCTGAGCTACATTCCGCCGCCATGCGGTACTATATCATTTCCCGCGGCAGCCCGTCAAATAGAGGCGTCCGAAAAGGGTCGAAGTCCTGCTTGCATCTTATCTCGACCCTTCCCGCGTCATTGCAGCGCAAACGTGACGGTCACCTGGGTGGAAAGCGTCGGCGCAACTGCCGCAGGGCTGTACATGTTCCCGTTTTGCACGCCGCCGACGACGCCGCTGGTCGAATAGGGACCGGCCATCCCCCCCGCATAGCCCTGCGGGTTCAACGTGGAGACCGCTTCCACCGCGCCGAGCGACTTGCCCGCGTCTTTTGCCAGCAACTGCGCCTGGGCGCGCGCATCCGCCATCGCGGCCGCGAACAACTGCCGGCGCTTCGCCGCCGGATTGAGCGGGATCGGTTGCACATTGACGAATGAATTCGTCGAAAACGACGGTGAATAGGCTGCAAGCGCGGTGAGCACCGAAGCGACCTGCACTTTTGCGGGTATGTTGACCGTCACGTTCAGCGAGCCATTCAGATTGGACCCACCGTTGAACCCGGTTGGGGAGACCATGATGTCGCCGGACGGAACCCCCAGTTTCTCCACAAGCCGGCGGATCTCCTGAACGGCCGCGGTCTCGTCGCGCACGATCGCCTTTGCCGTATTGTCATTGATGTTCATCGATTCCGAAACCTGTGACACATACTGGCCGGCGGACATTTGCGCCAACCCCTGCACCGTCACCGTGTCCGGCGCCAGATAAATGTTCGCAGGCGGCTGCTGCTGCTGCCCCATGGCATGCGCCGCCGGCATCCAGTCTGCTCCTAGCGCCGCTCCGGAAAACACGGCCATCCCCACCACCGCGGCGCCGGCCAGCACGCCCGCCCATCGTTTCGCGACCTGACCCACCATTACCCACTCCCGTCTGTTTGAGCGCTCCGGCAAAAGCGTCGCGGAGCGTGCGCCCGTTTTTCGGGCATTCAACAAACAGACGATTGAAGTGAACAAAAGGTGACGGCGTCGCGCGCGGTTTTTGCGGACATTGTGCACAAGATCATTTGTGCGTCGTATCGGACTCCCCGCCACTTTGCGGCTCGCCCATGCGATCCAGCGCGAGACGGTAGCCGTCGGCGCCATAGTTCAAACAGCGCTTGACACGGCTGATGGTTGCCGTGCTCGCGCCCGTTTCCTGCTCGATGTGATGGTACGTCAGCCCCCGTTGCAGCATGCGGGCGACCTCCAGCCGCTGGGCGAGCGACTGCACCTCTCCGACGGTGCACAGATCGTCAAAAAAGCGGTAACACTCCTCCACCGTACGCAGTTTCAGAATCGCTTCAAACAACTGGTCGACCGTCCGGTCGCGCAATCGATCCAACTGCAACGCCTCACCGCCTTTCGGCCGCACGATCCGCCGAATCAGATTCCGGAAGCTGACAATTTGGACAGTATCCGAGGACCTCAAAACGGTGCCCGAGCACCACGAAACCTTCGGGGGCGCGGCCCACGTCGGGCATCGGGCAGTGCTCGATCACCCGTGTTTTGCCGCAACGAATGCAGATATAATGATGGTGGTGGTCCGTTCTGCAGGCGATGCGGTACTTGTTTTCCCCTTCCTTGAAGCGGGATTCTTCAATGATATCTTCATCAAGCAGCGTGCGGAGGTTGCGATAGACAGTTTCTAGGCTGAGCGTCGGGTGTTTGACCCTCATGTGGTCGATGATCTCCCGCGCGCTCACATAGCGGTTGGCATCCAGCAAAAAACTGAGGATTTCGCGCCGCTTGCCGGTCGTGCGATACCCTCTGTCCTTGAGTGCAGACATGTACGCGTCAGGATGCATTGCGAACCCCTCCATTCGCATTGTACCTGAGCATGCTGCAGAATTCCATTTCACATCGGTCAGGACTGGCCAGGCCACAGATCGGTCAGATTGGTGTCCAAAATCCGCGCAATGCGCGTCAATTTGTCGATATGGGAACCTCTCGCTCCCGCCTCGATCGCGTAGATATAGCTGGCGGACACTTCGGCCATGCGCGCCAGTTCCTGCACCGACAGCCCTTTTTGCATACGCAGTTCGTGTACCCTCTGCCCCAGCGTTTTTTTCATGCCGCTACCCCCTCCTCTATTGTATAATATAAGTGCTCTATTGCGTAATTTATTTGGGATCAATATCCGCTCGCCGCGTTGCCGGACTTTCTTTTTCCTGCGCCATGCGGTATCTTTTAGGGAATCGGCAGTTGCGGCAAATGGCGCAGGAGGACGGTATGGCGAAAAATCAGGAATATGTCCAATCCATCACAAAGCAGAGCGAGGACTTTTCGCGCTGGTATATCGACGTGATCACCAAAGCCGATCTGGTCGACTACGCCCCTGTGCGCGGCTGTATGGTATTCAAGCCGGACGGATACGAACTGTGGGAAGCCTGCCAGCGCGAACTGGATCGCCGATTCAAGGAGACGGGCCACCGGAACGCCTATTTCCCGCTGTTCATTCCGGAGAGCTTTTTCCTGAAGGAAAAAGAACACGTGGAAGGGTTCAATCCCGAACTGCCGTGGGTCACCGAGGTCGGCGGCGAAAAACTGGAGGAACGGCTGGCCGTTCGCCCCACATCCGAAACGATCGTCGGCCACATGTACAGTCAATGGATCCAGTCCTACCGCGACCTCCCGCTATTGATCAACCAGTGGGCAAACGTAGTGCGCTGGGAAAAACGGACGCTGCCCTTTTTGCGCACCAGTGAATTTCTGTGGCAGGAAGGCCATACTGCGCACGCGACGCCGGAGGAGGCGCGCGAGGAAACCCTGCGCATGTTGGACGTGTACGTGGATTTTGTCGAAAATGAACTGGCCATCCCGGTTCTGCGGGGACAGAAGACGCCCTCCGAAAAATTCCCGGGAGCGGTGGCCACATACTCGATCGAAGCGATGATGCGCGACGGCAAGGCTGTTCAGGCCGGTACGTCGCACTACCTCGGCGAGAATTTTGCGCGCAGTTTCGACATCTTGTTCCTCGACCGGGACAATCAACGAAAATTTGCGTTCACGACATCGTGGGGCCTCAGCACGCGCATCATCGGCGCGATGATCATGGTGCACGGGGACGACCGCGGATTGCGGATCCCGCCGCGCATCGCCCCGACTCAGGTGATCGTCGTCCCGATCGGGCCGCCAAAGGCGCGTGAGCGCGTGATAGAAGCGGCCGGCGGGGTGATGGAGCGGCTGCGGACAGCCGGTGTGCGCGTCCGCATGGATGCGCGCGAGGACCTCAGTCCAGGATGGAAATTCAATGAATACGAACTGCGCGGCGTCCCGATCCGGCTGGAACTGGGGCCGCGCGACCTTGACGCGGGACAGGCCGTGCTCGTCCGGCGGGACAATGGCGAAAAGATCCCGGTCGCGCTGGATGGACTGGAAGCGCGCGCGACCGCGCTGCTGGCGGAGATTCAGCAGTCTTTGTTCGAGCGCGCGCTGGCCTTTCGCGAAGAACACAGCAAAGAGGCCGCGTCGCTGGACGAATTGCACCGCTCGGTGCGGGAGGAACGCAGTTTCGCGCTCGCCGGCTGGTGCGGCGACGAGGCGTGCGAGATGAAGATCAAGGAGGTAACCGGCGCGACAAGCCGCAACATTCCGTTTGACCCGCCCGCACATCCGCCCCGCTGCGTCGTGTGCCAAAGTCCCGCGCTGCACGCCGTCTGGTTCGGGCGGGCGTACTGAGTGGATTTTCCGGCGCAAAGCGGCAGGATGGACGCGCCGTGCCGGCGCAAAGCGGCGCGGGGAGATGAAAATTTGCAGTGTGCGCGATAGCGGGAGCCCTTTACACGTTTGTGTAAGTTGCCGTATAATGGTGGCAACTTTACACGGGCAGAGGGCGGTGGAGCGTGATGGCGGAGCATGTTCAATTCGATGGTCACGAACTGCTCTCATTGCGCAAGGGGCGTGGGTGGTCGCTCGACGAGTTGTCCAAGCGCAGCGGCGTCTCCATGAGCCATATCTCGCAGCTTGAAAAAGGCACGCGAAAGAGCCCCGCCATCGACCGGGTGTACCGGTTGGCGCAAGCGTTTGACGTGTCGATGTACCGCTTTTTGACCCGCATAGAACGCGATGACGGGAATGTCAGGCACGCGACAGGGACGGACGGCTACCCTGCTCCCAAACCGGTTGCGGGCCCGCCCGCGAGAACCGCCGACAGCGTGGACTGGAACGCGTGGAGCCGGGAACTGCCGCCCGATGTGGCGCATTTCATGGCGAGCGAAAACGCGGCGGACTATGTGCTGTTCGCAAAGCGGCTGCACGACCACCGCCACTCGCCGCGCCAGGTGGTGCAGTTGATCCACGAGTTCATGGAGGGGATGGCGGCGCTTGAGAAACAGGCGCCTGAACCGGGACGGGACGGCGGGTGACAATCCCTGCGGCGCAAGCTATACTGAACACATAACCAAACCGGCCGCGCGTGACTGGCGAGAACGTGGAGCACCACGGTGAAGCGCGCGGAGAACCGGGCCGCTCGCCTGGGCAGAGTGTTTCGCCCTGGGGGAGCAGTGATGATTAGGATTATCACTGCTCCCCAGAGAACATGTGTAATGAGAGCTGTTGCTCTTTTATCACACGTTCTGCAGGGCCAGACGCTCTTTTTTGTCGTAAAAGGCATGCCCTAAGGGAGCCGAAATTTGGTTTGGCCCATGTCCCCAAGAAGACATGGGCCAAAGTCCGACGCGCATGCGCCACATTGCCAAAGGGGTGGTTGCGACAATGCAAACGAGTGCCCATCAGTCCGTCGCGGAAGGACTGGATGCCGTCCGGAGCGTGGACCGCGAAGTGGCGGACCTGCTGGTGGCGGAGAATGACCGCCAGCAGACGACCATCTGCCTGATCCCGTCGGAAAACTACGCCTCCGCGGCCGTTCGTCAGGCGCTTTCCTCCTCACTGACAAACAAGTACGCCGAGGGTTATCCACACGTGTGGACAGACGGCGGCCGCGTGGAGAAAAACGGACGCTACTACCAGGGACAGGCGAACACCAACGCCATCGAACGCCTTGCCATCCGGCGGACGCTCGAATTGTTCACAGCCGATCCCGCCGGCTACCACGCCAACGTGCAGCCGCTGTCCGGCGCCCCCGCCAACCTGGCCGTATTGAACGCGATCCTCCGGCCGGGCGATGTGTTCATGGGCCTGAAACTCGCCCACGGCGGGCACCTGACTCACGGCCACGACGTGACCGTCACGGGGAAATACTACAGGGCGGTCCAGTACGGACTCGACGAATCCGGCGCCATCGACTACGAGGAATTGGAACGCCTCGCGCTTTCCGCGCAGCCGAAGCTCATCTTCTGCGGCGCGACGGCTTACCCGCTGCAGATCGACTTTG
>JAJZZT010000525.1 GCA_021797415.1 Bacillota bacterium | reverse complement strand
GAAGCGGTTGAGCGCGCGATGGACCAGGTGGTGCAGGAACACTTTTTTACGGGGAGATTCCTCTGCACCCTGCGCGCCGGCGCGTATTCCATGGCGCAGATCCGTTATTTTGCGATCCAGTACAGCTTTTACAGCAGACACTTTCCGCGCGTTCTCGGAGCCGCCATCAGCGCCATGGAGCCGATCGCCAACTGGTGGATTCCTCTGGCGGACAACCTGTGGGACGAAGCCGGCCGCGGGAAGGTGGACCGCTCGCACGAGACGCTCTACAGAACATTCCTGCTCTCCGTCGATCCGGAGCTTCCGCTTGATAAAGACGGTTTCCCGAATATCCCCATGTCGCCGGCCATCGCGCAGGCCGTCAACTTTTTCATCGAATTTTTCCGCACCGCGTCGCCGCTTACGGCGATGGCGGCGGTCGGGCTCGGATCGGAGTGGTTTGCGGGAGACGTGATGGGGGCCGTCGGCGAGGGGATGAAACACCCGGCGTATAACCGGGAACGCAGGATCGACACGCGCTTCTGGGATGTGCACGCGACAATGCACGAACCGCGCCACTATCAACTGTGCCGCGACATCCTGTCCGCGTACGGCAGCCGCGAAGAACTCGCCATCATGTATGAAACAGGCCGACGCATCGCCTTGTCGGAAGCCGCGATGTACGATCGGCTGCACGCCGAAATGGTCCGCTGACGCATGCGGCGCGCCTCTTGTGCCAGGGAACTGTTCGCGCGTCGGTACCGCGCAGCGAACGGGACGGCAGCGAACGCGCGTCAGCGAACGGGACGGCGCTGAATCTGCAGGAGAAACAGGTTCACGTCGAGCACGTTGATCCTCGGTTCGCCGAAGATACCGAGGAACCGGCCGCGCTCATTTTCCAGCACGACATTTTGCAACTGTGCCCGCGACAGCCCCGTCGCCGCGGCGATGCGCGGGATTTGCAACGTCGCGTCAGTCACCGAGATGGTCGGATCAAGCCCGGACGCGGACGATTCCACCATGCCGGGCGTCACGCGCGAAGCGGTGAGCCCGGGGTTGTCTTTCAGCACCTGGGCCAGATTCTTTCGGATTTCGGCAATCAGCGCCGGGTTGGTGGGGCCGAGATTGGATCCGCCCGATCCGTCGCCGTTGTAGTCGACCGCCGACGGTCGGGGATGAAAGAGTCCGGGCGCCGTGACAGCCTGCGCGATCAGTTGCGATCCGACAATCTGGCCGGACGTTTGGCGCAGCATCTCGCCCTGCGCCTGAAACGGGAAGGCGATCCGGCCGACGGCCACCATGAACAGCGGGTACAGCAACCCGCACAGGACCATGAACACGAGGGTTGTGCGGATGGAGATTATCACACTGCGCATCACGTTGCATCCCTCCGAATCAGATGTGCGCCAAGCCCAGGGCAGTGATCATCAGGTCGATCGCCTTGATGCCGATAAACGGCGCGATCACGCCGCCAAGACCATAGATGACGATGTTTCGCACGAGCATTGAGGTCGCGCCCATCGGCCTGTACCGGACTCCCCGCATGGCGAGCGGGATGAGCACGGGGATGACGACCGCGTTAAAGATCAGGGCGGACAGAATCGCGCTTTTCGGGCTGGTCAGAAACATGATGTTCAGCACTTTCAACTGCGGCTGAACCCTCATGAACATGGCGGGAATGATCGCAAAATACTTCGCGACATCGTTCGCGATCGAAAACGTCGTGATGGCGCCGCGCGTGATGAGAAGCTGCTTGCCGATCGAGACGACCTCGATCAACTTGGTCGGGTCCGAATCGAGATCGACCATGTTGCCCGCTTCTTTGGCGGCGTTTGTCCCCGTGTTCATGGCCAGCCCGACATCCGCCTGCGCCAGGGCGGGGGCGTCGTTGGTGCCGTCGCCGGACATCGCGACTAGCTTGCCTTCCGCTTGTTCATTCTTGATCAGGCGCATCTTGTCCTCCGGCTTGGCCTCGGCGATAAAATCGTCCACACCCGCCTCCTGCGCGATGGTAGCCGCCGTGAGCGGGTTGTCCCCCGTGCACATGACGGTCCGGATGCCCATCCGGCGCAGTTCCTCAAACCGCTCGCGCATGCCCGGCTTCACGATATCCTTCAGGTAGATCAGACCGTACACGGTGTTCCCCCTGCTCACGGCCAAGGGCGTTCCGCCCTCCCGCGCGATGCGCTCCGTCTTTTCCTGGAGATCGTCCGGAACCGCGCCGCCCGCGCTTTCGACGTGTCGCCGGATCGCGTCGACAGCCCCTTTGCGGTGCAGTGTACCGTCCGGCAGGTCGAGTCCGCTCATCCGCGTCTCCGCCGTGAACTCGACATTCTCCGCGGCGCGGTACAGCGCCGCGTCCGTCTTCACGCCTTTCGCCGCGCCCAGTTCCAGGACGGAGCGCCCTTCCGGCGTATCGTCGAACAGTGAGGATATGACGGCCATCTCGATGAGTTCCCGCTCGGCGTGATTTCCCACGGGAATAAATTCACTCGCCAGCCTGTTGCCGATCGTGATCGTGCCCGTCTTGTCGAGGATCAGCGTGTTCACGTCGCCGGCCGCCTCGACGGCCTTGCCGGACTTGGCGACGATATTGAAGCGGATCACCCGGTCCATCCCGGCGATGCCGATGGCCGACAGCAAGGCGCCGATCGTGGTGGGAATCAGGCACACAAGCAGCGCGATCAGCGTGGCGACGTCGATCGCTCCGCCCACATAGTGGGCGAACGGTTCCAGCGTGACCACAACGATGAGAAAAATCAGCGTGAGTCCCGCCAGCAGCACGGAGAGCGCAATCTCGTTCGGCGTCTTCTGCCGGGACGCCCCCTCCACCAACGCGATCATGCGATCAAGGAACGATTCGCCCGGATTCGTCGACACCGCGATTTTGAGCGTGTCGGACAACAGCTTCGTCCCGCCCGTCACGGAGCTGAAGTCCCCTCCGCTGCCGCGGATGACCGGTGCGGATTCCCCCGTGATGGCCGACTCGTCGACCGAACCGAGACCCTCGACGACCTCGCCGTCCGCCGGAATCAGTTCGCCGGCGTAAACCAGGACGATATCGCCCTTGCGCAGCGTGGTCGCCTCAACCATCTTCTCCGCCCCGTCGCGCTCCACCTTGCGCGCGGTCAGGTTGGTCTTGGTCTTGCGCAGGCTTTCCGCCTGCGCCTTGCCGCGTCCTTCCGCGATCGCCTCGGCAAAATTCCCAAACAACACGGTGATCAGCAGAATCACGCTCACCACCGCGTTGTAGCCGATCTGCCTGACCGGATACGCCCCGCCGAACAGATTGCGGTCAAGCGTCAGCAACAAGGTGATGACAAAACCGATCTCGACGACGAACATCACGGGATTGCGCACCATGACGCGCGGATCGAGTTTCCGGAATGAGTCGGTCACGGCCTGTTGGACGATCGCGGGTGTCAACGTTTTCGATTTCGCCATTGTCCAGAGTACCTCCTAGCCCTGAATCCCTGTCATTTCCCGCTCCACATCAGCAGTTGCTCCCCGATGGGCCCAAGCGCCAGGGCCGGGAAAAAGGTCAATGCACTGACGATCACGAGCACGGCGAGAAAAATCGCGCCAAACGAAAACGTATCGGTCGCGAGCGTGCCCGATGTCGTCGGCGTCGGCTGCTTGACGGCGACTGCGCCCGCAATGGCCAGCATCGCGATGATCGACGCATAGCGCCCGACCGCGATGACGATGCCGAGCGCCACATTGTAAAACACCGTGTTGCCGTTTAATCCCGCAAAAGCCGAGCCATTGTTTGCGGCGGCCGACGTGAAGGCGTACAGCACCTCGCTGAACCCGTGCAGGCCGGGATTCAGGATGCTCGACAGGCCGGCCGGCGTCATCAGAGCGATCGCGGTCGGCGCCAGTACGATCAGGGGGTGAACCAGCATGGCGACCGTCGCCAGTTTGATCTCTTTGGCCTCAATCTTCTTGCCGAGAAATTCTGGCGTCCGCCCGACCATCAGCCCAGCCAGAAAAACCGTGATGATGAAAAACATCAGGATATTGAGCAATCCGGCGCCGCCCGAACCGAAGACCGTATTGAGCATCATCCAGGAAAGCGGGATCAGGCCGCCCAAGGGCGTCAGGCTGTCGTGCATGGCGTTGACGGCGCCCGTCGTATAGGCCGTCGTGGCGGAGACAAAGTAGGAGGACAGCGCCGGACCGAAACGCTGTTCTTTGCCTTCCATGTTCGGCCCGTGAACGCCGAGCAGATGGGCGACAAGCGGATTGCCGGCGGTCTCGGCTGCATAAACGACAAATGCGCCGAACACCAGCACGCCCATGAGCAGTATGTAGATGACGCGGGCCTGCCGCTTGTTCTGGATGAAATGGCCGAACATCACGACAAGGGCGGTCGGAATCAGGCTCATCGCGAGAATGCCAAGCACGTCCGAGGCCGGGGTGGCCCCTTCAAACGGATGGGCGGAGTTGGCGTTGAAAAAACCGCCTCCATTGTTGCCGAGTTGCTTGATCGCCTCCAGGCTGGCGACCGGACCGCGGGCGATCGTTTGCAGTGAACCCTGCAGTGTGTGGGCGACCGCGTTCTGGGCCAGCGTCTGCGGCGACCCCGTGGCCAAAAAAAGTACGGCGAGCACGATGCTTCCCGGCAGCAGAACGCGCGTGATGGTGCGGACAAAATCGGCCCAGAAGTTCCCGATCGTCTCGCGCTTGCCGACAAACGCGCGGACAAACGCGACTGACACCGCGATGGCCGTCGCGACCCCCGTGAACTGAAGGAACTGCACGAAGATCATCTGGCCCAGGTACGACATCGCCGTCTCTCCGGCGTAGTTCTGCCAGTTGGTGTTCGTGACGAAACTGATGGCCGTGTTGAACGCCAAATCCCAGTTCATGCTGGGGATGTGGTTGGGGTTTAGTGGAAGTAATCCCATAATGCGCAATATAATGTAACCCACAATCAACATGACGAAGTTCAGCATCAGAAAGTTTTTCGCGTACTGTTTCCAGTCCATCTCACGCGACGGATCCACGCCCATGAGCGCATAGATGACTTTCTCGACTGTCAGAAATGCGCCGTCAAGCGGCGGTCGGCCGTCACTGAAGACGGCATGCAGATATCGGCCGGTCGGCAGAGCCAGGAGAATCGTGACAACCGCCAGCAGCAGTATCGCGATCGA
>JAJZZT010000541.1 GCA_021797415.1 Bacillota bacterium | reverse complement strand
CAGATCGGTTGCGCTTGTGCGCAACGAATCGCTGCGGCTTGTGGAGGTCACGGCGGCGAGCGCGCCGATCAGGGCGCCGTCGTCATCGTGCACGGGAACGGAGGTCGCGATGTAGGAGAAGCCGTAACGTTCCGGTCCGCGTTCCTCCTGCAGGCGCACGTCGTGTGCCAGCGTCTTTTCGGTCACCGTGCCGCGCATCTGCTCGATGCTTGTGCCGATCGGGAGGTGGAGGTCGATCGTCTGGCCGGGCAGATAGTCGATCACCTGTTCCTTATCGGTGATCACCATGCTGGTGTCCTCCGGATAGCTGGCTTGAAAAACGCGCATAGAGTCCGATAATTGCCGCAGTTTTGGATGCATGGATGTCGGTCGCTCCCCCTGCATATAATCCCTTCGCACAATCCCTTCGCAGATTATAGACCATCTGTCCACCTTATGCCAGATGCAGTCGGGATAGTCCATTTGAGCTATTGTTGGTTTGTTCTTTTGCGTCTCGTCCCCTCCGTCATTTCCGGCTATCATGTAATCTGTCGGCGTTGTCGCGTTTTTGGCGATGACTCCGCCATGCGCCGGGGAGCTCTGCCCCTTTTTTGAATAACCCCTTATACCGTGAGATCGTGGGAGGCACCTGATGAATGTAAGGTATTGGCTGTCCGATTCTATTTATGGGATCAACGATGGGCTTGCAGCTATTTTTGGGATCATCGCCGGCGTTTCCGGTTATGGAGCGAGCAGGCAATTCATCCTGATGTCAGGCATGTTCGGAGTGATCGCGAGCGGGTTGTCCATGGCGGCGGGGGCGTGGCTCGCCGCAAAGTCGGAAAATGAACTGGTGGACAGTGAGCGGCAGCGGCAAATTGTCGCGCACGACGAGCATCCGGAGAAACAGCTCACTCTGCTTGGCGGCCACTTCACGGCGCTTGGCTTTACGGACAGCGAAGCGGGCTGGATCAGCCGGCGGATCGCGGACAAACCGGAGAATATTGTGCGCCTGCTGCTCGTGATGGAACACGGGTTTCACGGCGACCATCGCAAGCGGCCGTGGGATTCCGCGTTGTTCGGCGGAATATCGACATGGATCGGCGGCATGATTCCCCTGTTTCCGCTGCTTTTTGTCGCAGGTGTGTCTGGTTTCTGGCTGGCCGCTATCGTCAGCATCATTGCCCATTTTGTCGTCGGAGCGGCCAAGAGCAAAGTGACGGGCCGGTTGTGGTGGGCGGGAGGACTCGAAATGATGTTTGCGGGCATCATTGTCGGACTTGCGGCGTATGGACTTGGCGCGGCCGGGGCGCGGCTGTTCATCCGGTGAAACGACCGGTTCGGCCGGTGTCCCCGGCGGATTCGGCCACATCGCTTCCCAGGGAAGTTCGCGTTATGCCTACGACAAAAATCGAACTCCGTGAAAAACAGGGTGTTATCGCCCTTCCGATGCTGTGTCATGCCGTCCGTTTGCCGTCCCGCAGCGTCTGTTCGCTGGTTGAATCGTATTGTTTGCAGATCGAAGGGAGGAAGAGTGGATTGCTCCGGTACGTTTTTGGGTACGTGAGGGAGCATTTCTGGCGATGACTCCGCCATGCGCCGGGGAGTTCTGCCCCCTTTTTGAACAACCTCCAATACGCAATTATGGTGACAACTCTTATTTTCATGCTATATTCAGAGCGGATTCTTGGTTTCTTTGCTGGAGAAACGAAGTTGGAAAGGAATCTTGTGCAAAATGGCGGGTGGCGCAGGCGATCTCAAATCGATTCAGGAGATCAACCGACGGCCACAAGTCCATCCTGCTTGACGTAAAATGGGATGCGCGTCATTGTTGTGGCTGTCAGTGTCGAGGGAGACCGCGTAACGGCGGCGTGGACAAACCTGTTGGATTGAACGATGGGGAATAGCGGTGCAATCCAAATGAGCCTGTTCAAAAAGAGTTCTGTCCCTTTTTTGAACGACCTCTAAAACTGCCGCGAGAGAGGTTGAAGAATGAATATGGACCAGGCGGTTGTCAAGCGCGCCACACCGGATGAGGTGGAGGCGCTCGGCAGGTTGTCGGACAGGGTGTTTCGCCCGGACATCGAACCGGGGACCGGCATGCAAAGAGAGTTTCCCCTGATGTTTGACGGCGATAACGCCGCGAATCTGTACTATGTGGAGGATGCGGGGCGCCCCGTCGGACTGCTGGGAATGATGCCGGGGTGCGCGGTCACCTGCGGCGTGCGCATTTCTGTGGCTTCCATGGGATCGGTCTGCACAGAGGCCGCGTACCGTGGGCGCCACTTTGCGTCGGTCATGATCGAGCAGGTATTGGACGATTTTTCGACTGACACGAGTGTGCTGCTCGTCTCTGGCGGACTGTCCATCTACCGGCGGGTCGGGTGCGTCAATTTTGGCGCGTTTCACGCCGCGTGGCTGGATGCGCCGGTGGATGCTTCACTGCTTGCGCCGTTTGTCGTGCGTCGCGTGGTCCCCGAGGAAGCGGCGGAGACGCTGCACAGCCTGTATACGGCCGAACCGCTGCGTTTCGTGCGCACGCCCGCGCAGATGCTCGGCTTGCTGCGCTCGCTCGCGGCGCCGCACTACCGCGCAGCGCCGCATTCGCCCGCGGTGTTCGCGGCGGAACAGGACGGCCGGGTGGTCGCGTACGCGATTGCCGCACTCCCGAATCGGGCGGACGCACCCGTTCATCTCATCGAATGGGCGGGCGCCCGCGATGCTCTGTTCGCGCTCGCGCAGGCGGCCAGAGACGAATATGGCGCGTCCGCGGCGCGACTGTACGCGAACATGGACGATCTGACCCTGCGGTCACTGTTGCGGCGGGCGGGGGTGTTCATGGAAGAGCGATCAAACCAGGGGACGCTGCGCGTGCTGAATCCGGAACTGCTCTTAAAAGAGCTTGGACCGACGCTTGCCGAGCGCTATGGCGTCATTCCCTCCTTGCGGGAGAGCGCCGCGCAGGAGTGGACCGTCCGCTGCCCGCGGGGCGCGCAACAGGGAGAAGCGGCGCGCGATGTGACGCTGCGCGGCTTCGCCGAGTTGTCTGCCTGGTTCTTTGGCCCGGACGGCCTGCAGATCCCGCTGCCCCGCACGGATGATCTGAACTACATCTGAACCGCGCGATCCGTTTTACCGGAGGACATGGGGTAAACCAAATTATGGCAGGCGAAATCCAGTGGATATAGCGTTTGACCGAGGCTTCAAACGCTATATCTGGAATCGGATCGCCTGTTCAGCAGACTTTATCACATGTCTCCTGGGCGCCGCGCCTCGTTCCAGCACGACTGGTCGGGAGAAAGACGCCAGTTTGGCGACGCGACATCGAGCGCGGCGATCCGCGACAGAAGATCTTTGCACTGCTTTACTCCAAATTCCTCCTGATAGCGCACCAGGATCGTCTCGATCGCCGTTTCAAACAACTGGACGCGAGCGGCGTCGTCCTTGGCCGTCACGGAAATGGTCACCCTCTCTGTGCCCAACAGAAAGTGTTCTCTGACGCGCATGGCTGTCCACCTCAGTTCCGAAGAAATCGTCCCGCCGTCAGCAGGAAAAGCCGACTGTGCGGACCTCAACTCATTATCGCCTTTTTTCTCCGCAGAAACGTGATCCACGTCATCCATGTTCCTGTTGACGAAACGGTATAATATAGGACGACGCGGCAGCTTTGCCGCCGGCGGGATTCGTGCGGCATGGCGGGCGAAGCGAATTGTCATGAATCGGGAGAGAAGGCGAAAGTGTGAATGCAACGGAACAGCGGACTGAAACCAGAACGGTCAGCTTAGTGATCTTGCGTCAGGATGATGCGAAGAGTCCGTCTTATGAAGAGGAATTTTCCATACCTTGGCGTCCGGGAATGAATGTGATCGCTGCCTTGATGGAGATCCAGCGCAATCCGGTCAATGCGAAGGGCCAGGCGACAAGACCGGTCGTCTGGGAATCGAATTGCCTGGAAGAAGTGTGCGGAGCCTGCACCATGGTGATCAACGGCAAGCCGCGCCAGTCGTGCGCCGCCCTGGTTGACTCACTGGCGCAGCCGATCCGCATCAAGCCGATCAGCACGTTTCCTGTCGTGCGCGATCTGGTGGTCGATCGGTCACGCATGTTTGAGACCTTGAAGAAGATCAAGGCGTGGGTGCCGATCGACGGTACGTACGATCTCGGCAGCGGTCCGCGCATGGCGGAGGACGATCGGCAGTGGGCGTATGAACTGTCGAAGTGCATCACCTGCGGCGCCTGCCAGGAAGCGTGTCCCAACGTGAATGACAAGCAGGCGTTCATCGGTCCGTTCGCCATGCCGCAGGTCATGCGCTTTAACATGCACCCGACCGGCGAGATGAACAAGGAGGAAAGGCTGGAAGCCCTCATGGACGAGGGCGGCATTCACGAATGCGGAAATGCGCAAAATTGCGTCCAGGTGTGCCCCAAAGGCATCCCGATCACCACAGCCATCGCCGCGATGAACCGGGATGTGAACCGGCACGCCGTATCCAGGTGGCTCCGCACCTGACGCCGTCCCATGACGGTATGGGTGTATGGTATCGCCTGCCCAGAGGACTTTGTCGCCGTCCCTTTGGGAACATCGGATATCTTGTCGCCTGCTGCGCGAGCTCCATCATATGTCCACTTTGGCCGCGCGGTGCGCTCGCGGCAGGATGGCGGGCGGATGATGCTCGATTGGCGGAAGCCATGTCGACGGGTCGTGTCCGTCAAACTGTTCGAGATACTGGATCACCGTTTTCGTGACCGGGCTCGGCGTGGAGGACCCGGCCGAGACGGCCACGGTGTCGATGTCGCGCAGCCATGCGGGGTCGATGTCTGCGACGCTGCCGACAAGCCGCGCCGGGGTACCGCCGATTTCCTGCGCCACCTGCACGAGGCGGTTGGAGTTGTGGCTGCGCCGGTCGCCGACCACGATGCACAACTGCGCGTCTTGCACCTGCTCTGCGACCGCCTGCTGGCGCAACTGGGTGGCGAGACAGATCTCGTTGTAGACCTCCGCCTGCGGGTAACGCTCCTTGATGTAATCCATCAGCGCGGCCGTGTCCCACTGGCTGAGCGTGGTCTGGTTGGTGACCGCGATCCGCGGATTGTCGATCCGCAATTTGTCCACGTCGTCCGCCGTTTCGACGAGATGGACGGCGCGCGGCGCGACGCCCACGGC
>JAJZZT010000321.1 GCA_021797415.1 Bacillota bacterium | reverse complement strand
CGATCTTCGGCGTGCGAACATGAACCACCAGACAATGACGGTTCAGCCAGCGGCGAGTATCGACGTTCAACACGGCCCCGCCGCCCGTGACGATCACGCCCGCCTCGCGCTCGGAAAGCGAACGGATCGCGCCGGCCTCAAGCTCCCGAAACGCCGTCTCGCCGAAAGTGGCGAACATATCGGCAATTTTCATTTTCTGCTGCTCTTCGAGCATCACATCCACATCATAGCACGGAATGTCGAGCTGTACATGGAGACTGGCCCCCAATGTCGACTTCCCCGCTCCCGTAAACCCGATGAGCGCTATCATAAAAATCCTCCGGATACCGAGCTCTAAAGAGGTTCGATGACAGACTGAGCCCTCTCCCCATGGATGAATCCAAGGGGGTTCTAAAAGCCTATACCGCTGCACTCTCGTCGGCTCTCGCACTGGCTTTCGCCTTCGCTACACCATCCGACGCCTCATGCGTGGGCAAGCTCTCTTTTCGGACGACCCGCTCTGACTCGGGCGTCCAAAGACGCCATCGGATCCCATTGCGAGGATCCGATTCACCATCTGCCCGTGCAGGGTCTTGCGATGCGCCGCTTCGCGCCGGAACAGGTCGGCCAGTTCCGCTTGGGTCTCCTGTTGCCGGCGGCTCTTCTTGGTGGGACGCTTCCCTTTGTTGAAGCGGCCTTGTTCATCTGTATACCAGACCGATTGCCGAAACAGAACCAGACGCCGCCTGGCTTCGACCAAAAGCGTGTTGTACAGTTGCCGGGCCGCTTCAAAACGAGCCTCCAGCTTCTTCTCCTGCCGCCTTGTCACGCGAAGCGGAATCTCACAGACGAAAGAAGGGGTGCGTTCCCTTTGGTTAGACGTGCTATTGGTTATCGATGTACTGCTTGATAACCGCAAGCGGCGCACCTCCCACCGTGGAGACAAAATAGGAATTCGGCCAGAGCGTGGGCAAGCGGTTTTTGAGCCACGGGAACTCCTCGCTCAGCAACCGGGAAGAACGCCCTTTGAGAAGCTTGACCAAGCGGTGGATGCCCAACTGCGGATCAACGGCGTCGATATTTCGGGCACCAGACGACATGATACTTTCAGGAGTAGACCACATTTCGATTGGCTCTGTATTCCATGACATCAGTATACTACTATTCCCTGCTTATTCCCAGTACCAAGACGGAAAGGCACGCCTTATATCCCCACAGATGAATCCGGAGACTTTACGGCGTTTTCAGGTAACACAAATTCGTCCGCGCACGGCATACCGCTTTCCATCCGCCTTCCGTCGACAGCAGGCGAACCCCACGGCGCTCATGGAGAATCTGTCCACGTGGACCATTCATCCCGGGAAACGTTTAGCACCGCGCTGATGGCGGCTTTTCCACCATACACGGTCGTGCCGACGGCGCTCAACGTGACGGTGGAATCCGTCGCACTCGGCGTCGTCGCACTCGGCGCGCCGCCGCCGGAGCTGATCGTGACAGACAGCTCCCCGTCACCCGCATAGACAAAACGATACGTGCCCGTCTGTCCGGCAAGCGCTTTTGCGACCCCCCATTCAAGGGCGGAACGGGCAAGTTCATGCGCTCTTATACCGTCTTCTTCCCGCGTCACCCGGATAGCCGCATGATTCGCGGTATACAGCACTGCGGCCGCGAGGACTGCAGCGACGCTGAGCAGCATGAGGGAAAACGGCAGCACGAACCCGCTGTCATCCTGCCGCGCCCAGTGCAAACGGGAAAATGAACCGGCCGTCACACTCCTCACCTCCCCGCGTTTCACGCATCAGTATCCCGAGTCCACCAAAGGGAAGAACGGAAAAAGACCATCCGGCGACTTGAGACGCCATGATTGCGTCGCCCATGCCGCCCGCCGACCGAAATGCGGTCGCTGTCACAGGCGACAGCGAGTAGGTCAGCACCGCGCCGTCTGCGCGGTCCACCGTTAGCATGGAACCGGAAAAGCTGAAGGAGGATGCAAAACGCAGATCGCGTCCCGTCACATGGTCGATCACCCACAAATCCTGCATGGCCGCGGAGATTCCCCGCGTACGCTCTGAAACCTGATCCATGCTCACCAAGGCGGATACCCCGGCCACCAGAGCGATCCCCGATATAGTCATGGCCATCAGAACCTCCAATAAGGAAAAGCCTTGAGAGGAAACGCTGAATTTCCGAATCATGACGCGTCAAGCCCCCGTTTTTACCGCCTGCCACGTCCAGAGCGTGACGGACTGCGCCAAAACTGGCCTGCCATAACCCACCGTCACAGAAATCACTGCCAAACCGGAGCCCACCGACTGCACCTTGTACGAAACGGGGAAGCGCTCATCTCCAACCGTCTGGACATCGGGAACCGACAACGCGCCTCCCTGGGACAACGCGCCTCCCTGGGACAACGCGCCTCCCTGGGACAGCGCTCTGCCGATCTGTTCCATATCGCCCTGACAGAGATAGAGCGCCTGCTGGCGTTCGGCCGACCGTTTTACGGCCAGCAACGCGCTTGCCTGGAACGTGACCGCGATGACGAGGACGATGCTCATGATCCATATGGCAACGCACGCCTCCGCGAGATTCAAGCGACCCCTCCTCCAACCATGTGGCGATACGGACGCAATACGCCGAACCCGAGCGAGACGACGATGTCGCGCACATCCCCTTCCGGATCAACCAGTCCGATCTGCCCGCTCTCACTGACTCCCCCCGAGCCATAAAAGCGCAAATACGGTTCCGGAAGATGGAGATACCCTTCAAAATATCGTGTCGGAGAGGCGAAGGAGCGAAAGGACTCGTACCCCGCACCGTCCAGATAAATCTGGTAATAATCCCCGAATGGCGCAAAACGGACCTCCTCATACTTGTCCAGGTCGAATGCGACCACCTGAGCAGTCGACAGATCAGCCACAAGAAAGTCGCTTGTCACGTCCAACTGCCCCCTGTCATACATGGAGCGAAAATCAGGCCAAGCGATCGCCGCCATCACCGCCGAGAGAAAGACGGCGACGACCGTCTCGATCAAGGAAAAACCCCGATCGTCCCGCATCTATTGATCACCCAGTTCCCCGTGCACCGTGCAGGATACGGTTGCCGTCTGCCCGTCCGGCGAGATGGTGATCGTGTACTGTCCTCCGCTCGGACAGACAGGCGTCGATTGCAACAGGCCCGCCGCCTTCAGATCGGCCAGATCGCCCGCAACCGTGGCCTCCTGCGGAAACTGGTGGTGGGACATGTAGTACTCGGCGAGAGCGGCGCGGATCATCCTCTGGTTGCCCTCGCAGCCCGTGACGGCCGCCTTGACTCCGGCGGCCTGCAGATTGGGAATCGCGATGGCCATGATCACCGCGGCGATGAACAGCGCCACGACCATCTCCACCAGCGTAAACCCGTCCTCTCCCTTGTTGCGCCCACTTCTTTTGCTTCGCCCGATGATCCGCAACCCCATCTTTTTAACCTCCTAAGCCATCTGCCTGATCAGCTCAAGCATGGGATAAAAAAACAGCAGCGTGGCTCCTCCCACCACTCCTCCGAGGATGATCGTCGCAACAGGTTCGATGCCCTCCAGCAGACGGTCGACCGTCCGTTCCACAACGCCGTCGAGATGCCGGTAGATGCGCTTTGCCCCGAGCGCGATATCCCCGGTGTGTTCCGCGACATGCAACAGGCTCAATACAGCCTCGGGCATCTCCGGACGTCGCTGCAGCGCCGCGGACAATGGAAGGCCATGTTCCACCTGCCCAACCACTTCGCGCCAGACATCCGCCATGCCCATCTCGTCGGATCGCTCCAGCGCGTGCAGCGCCGCAAGCAGGTCCATGCCGCCGTTTAAGGCAAATGACAGCACCTCCCATACCCGCCTGGCGATGTAGTATTGCATCCATCCTCTCGCCCATCGCCAGCCCAGGAGAATAGTTGCAATGCGGCGCCTGACCGGACGGCCCGCCGCCCTGTGCAACAGCCAGACGCCTGCGAGGCTCGCGAGCAAAAGCCCCGGCACTAGCTCGGACACCCGTACGGCCGTGTGCACCCACCACACCATGCTGGGACTCATGCCGACACCGAGCGCTTGATACATCTCCTGAAAATCCGGCAGGACAGCGAAATCCAGAATATACACGACAACGGTCGACAGCACCGCGAGCAGAACTGGATAGGCCAGCGCCTTGCGCAAGCGCTCCATTCGCAAGCGGCGCCTTGTCAAATAATCGGCGGAGCTGTGGATGGCTCTCCCCAACTCTCCTGTCAATTCACCGACCCGCACCATGCCGACAACCATCTCCGGGCAACCCAACCGCCAAAGCGCATCGGCTATCTGGCTGCCTCCGCGCAGCGCCTGGTGTACATGCGTCGCCGTTTCCGCCACCTGTCTACCGCGCGCCGCAACGATCCGCAAGGAACCGTCAAGATCAACGCCGGACTCGACCAGTTCCGTCAGATCGTCCAAGAGCAACTCGAACGTTCTGGCGTTTGCGCGCTGCCGCACGAATGGTTGGCACCTCCCGAAAATCGGTTTGCGCTTCACATACGACGTTTGCGTCGTGCGCCGGGTCGGTCCGCCCATTTTCGCACATCGCCACTTCAAATACCGCCCTCCTGCCCAGCACGCCAATTCCGGCGCATTGGCCGCAACCTGTCCCGCGACAGTCCGGACAGATGATCTCGACAAGCTTCTGCCAAATCGCAATACGCAATGCTTCCTGGACGTACCGGGCTCCGACACCCAGTTCGAGGAAGCGCGCCGCGACCTGACCGACATCGTCCGCATGCATGGTGGTCAATACCAAGTGTCCTGTCAGTCCCGCCCGCACAGCGGTTTCCGCCGTCTCACTGTCGCGAATCTCCCCGACCATCAGAATATCCGGATCCTGGCGCAGCGCGGCTCGCAACGCCACCGCAAACGTAAGACCATGGCGCTCGTCCACCTCAATCTGCTGATATCCGTCCACCCTGCGCTCCACAGGATCCTCAATCGTCACCACCGTGGCGCCGACCGAACTCCGTTCACGCAACATGGCGTGCAGCGTGGTGCTCTTTCCTGAGCCGACCCGGCCAAGCACGACCCCTACCCCGCCTTTTTGCAGCGCATTCCGCACCTGCGCAAGCTGACTGTGCGACATCCCGCTATTCTCCAGCGAATCCCACTGTCCGTTTGCCGGAATGACCCGTATGG